>JBNMLW010000188.1:0-2640 GCA_050875025.1 Alphaproteobacteria bacterium | reverse complement strand
GCCATACTGTGCGCCAACCGAATATTGCGGATTTTGATCCATGACAAAATATATTTTCCCATTTCGACCATTTCATCAATATTCATCGTACCATTCAGCAAGGCATCCCAAGTATTGTCGGTCGGACGGTTTACCCCCAGAGACTGAAATGCATATTCAAACGGACGCACCCGCGGATCGCGCAAATCAAAAACATCATTTAACCCCAACAACAACACGCCCTCCGGAGCCGGAACCTCCGGATGGAAATATTCCCAGGTCAACCGGATTGCCGCCGTTCCGATACGGCGCAAACCTTTAATTTCTTTCTGTCCGCCTTTAGCCATGGCCGCGTTATATTCATTAATTACTGAGGCATGGCGGTCAATCCAGGTCAAATCTTTGGCGGCATTCAGTTCAAACATAAAATCCAGCGGCAGCGCAATATCGCAGATAATGATTTTGTCATGTTTGCGGATTTCCTCAAAAGGTATATCCATATCGTGGTTCAACCCCATAACCTCTGTTTCGGGGAATTGGCGTTTGACAATGGCCGCTGAGCCTTTGCCGTCATGATCCGCAATATGGTATATACACAACATCTTATTTTCCTTTATAATTCTATTCTCATATTATCATACGCCGGAATAACATTTTCCGGTGCCGCTTTCAGTAAAGCATCATAATCGCATTCCGTTGCCATGTGGTTAATAATAACCTTTTCGGGATTAATTTTTTCTATATAAGCCAAAATCTCGTTCCAACCCGCATGATAAGTCTGCCCGTACGGAGTTGTCAGCGGCAGCACCAAAAGTTTTACCTTGTGTTGGGTAAGCTGTTTAATGGTAGAAGACGGCATCCATTTAAAATCGGCAATATGTGCAACCTCTCCGTCATTAAACAAATAACCGTTAGACGGCACATTGTGCCCGCACAGTTTTAACGGCACAATCTTTACATCTTTAATCCAGAACTCGTGGTTGCACTTAATCTTATGCCCTACCAAACTTGGCGAACTGAGCACGTTTTTAACCTTTTTGGGAGAGGATATCAGGTAGCCAAAACGTTTTTTTATGGCCGACAGCACCTCCGCCATTGCATAAAAATCCAGATTGCAGCGATTAATCCGATTAATCTCCCGCAAATCGTCGATACCATGCAGATGGTCCGCATGCGTATGGGTATAAAGCACGCCATCCAGTCTGGTAATCTGATTGTCCAGCAGCTGCATACGCAAATCCGGCGAGGTATCTACCAAAATCTCCGTTCCGTTAAAATTATAATATGTGCCGATGCGGCGGCGCACATTGCGCGGATTGTTTTCATCACAAAATCCCCAACCGCTGCTCAAAGACGGAACCCCCGGCGCCGCGCCCGTACCGGCAAAAATAGCATAACTCATTTATAGTCCCTCCGCCCTTTATCGCTGGCCTTGCGGAACAAATTGCAGAAATTATCAGAAGTAATTTGCGCAATCTCGTCAAAAGAGATATCTCGTATCTGCGCCAATTTTTCGGCCGTATAGCGTACAAATGCGGGCTCATTGCGGTGTCCGCGTTCCGGAATCGGCGCCAAAAACGGCGAATCTGTTTCCACCAAAAGACGGTCCAGCGGCAGTTCGGCAAAAATATCCCGCAACTCGCCGCATTTATTAAAGGTAATCATGCCGGATGCCGAGAGATAAAAACCGATAGAAAGAGCAAAATCGGCAAATTTTTTCGAAGAATTAAAACAATGGATTACTCCGGCAAACGGCTTTTTCTTATATTCTTCGCCCAAAACCGAGGCCATATCCTCATCGGAATCGCGGTTATGAATAATAATCGGCAAACAGCTTTCCTGTGCGGCTTTAATATGCTCGCGCAGCAGCTTTATCTGCAAATCTTTAGGCGCATAGTCATAGTAATAGTCCAAGCCGGTCTCGCCGATACCGATAACTTTTTTGTGTTTGGTATGCGACAAAATATCTTCCGCCGTCAGATTCGGATACTCGGCGGCATTGTGCGGATGTACGCCCACAGCGGCATATATAAACGGATATTGCTCAGACAGCGTCAACTGATTAGGCAGCTCATCCAAGTTATTGCCGGCATTCAAAATCATATTGACTCCGTTTTCACGGGCGCGGCATATAATCTCGTCCATATCATCTTCAAAATCATCAAAGTCCAGATGGCAATGGCTATCTACTAACATAACTTCCTCTTAAATTTTTTTACAAATATTTATAATAATATTTATCAGAGCCTGCTTTTTATCCAAATTCAGGCTGTCGGTTTCGGCAAAAACCTTAACCGCCGAACTCCAACAATCGGCAGTTTCCGTAATTTTATCAGTATGTTTGGCCTTTTCGCTCAAAAACTTGAGGATTAGTTCTTCGGTCAAATCAAAATTCTCTTCCGAAGCAACTGCATCAGCGCAAAAATCCAGCACATCTGCGGTTTTAAAATTCTTACCGCCGGAGAGCAAAGCGCACAAATCATCATATCTGCCGGCGGCATCATTATCGGCATAATTTATCGCCTTGCCGATACTGCCCGAGGCAATGGCCGTAATCTTCTTGACCTGAGCCTCCGGAAGATTCGGACGATAGCGGCGCAAAAGACTGGCAACCTCCCCATCTTGCAGCGGCTTCAGTTCCAACTTAGAACAGCGGGAACG
>JBNMLW010000187.1:0-2648 GCA_050875025.1 Alphaproteobacteria bacterium | reverse complement strand
GGTTACTAATGACGGCGCGTTGGTGCTTTCAGAAAATAATGAGCCGATTTTCTTTGCTCCGGGTGAGAAAGAGATTACCATTACCGAGAGCGGCGACGTGATGACAGAAAACGGTATTATCGGCCGTTTGAAAGTAGCGCACTTCGCCGATAATCAGAAACTTTTGAAAGTTGCCGGCACGATGTTTGAAAATGTGGATGGCAATACCATGACAATCGGAACCGATAATGTTCGGCTGGCTCAGGGAGCTATAGAAAAATCTAATGTCAATCCGATTGAAGAGATGACCAAATTAATCAAGGTGCAGCGTTCTTATGAGTATGTTCAGCAGATGATTGATAATGAACATGACCGCTTGTCCAACACCATTTCAACTTATGCGCAATTGGCGTAATTTTATAGGGGAGTAAAATTATGAGATCTTTACACATTGGAGCAACCGGAATGTTGGCGCAGCAAACCAACGTTGATGTGATTGCCAACAATATCGCCAATATGAACACTACGGCTTATACCAAGCGCCGTGCTGAATTTAATGATTTGCTTTATCAAAACATTATCCGTCCGGGGTCTTCTTCTACGGCAGATAATACCATTGTTCCATCAGGCGTTCAGCTTGGTTTGGGCGTAAGAACCGCCGCTGTATACAGAATTACCGAAGGCGACGGACTTACCAAGACCGATAACGATTTGGATTTGGCAATTCGCGGCCGCGGTTATTTTCAGATTGAACTGCCGGAAGGCAAGGGCATTGCTTATACTCGTGACGGCGCTTTTCAACGCAATGGCGATGGCGTTATCGTCACTCATGACGGCTATGTCGTTCAGCCGGAAATTACTATTCCTGATGATGCGGTTGAAGTCTATGTTAATAATTCCGGCGAGGTTTGGATTAAACAGGACGGCGAGACCGATGAAGTGAATGTCGGACAGTTGGAATTGGCAACTTTTGTAAATGAGGCCGGCCTTGAAGCAATGGGCAATAACCTATTTACCGAGACTGCGGCTTCCGGCGCGCCGATTTTGGATAATCCGGATGCCGAAGGTTTCGGCTCTATTTTGCAGGGTTATTTGTCAACCTCCAATGTAAATCCGGTTACTGAGATTACGGAGCTGGTATCGGCACAGCGTGCCTATGAAATGAACTCCAAAATCATTTCAACCGCTGACCAGATGCTCAACACCATTAACCAGTTGAGGTAATAATGTCTAAGTTCTGGGCAATCATATCTGTTTGGGCTTTGCTGGCAGTTCCGGCGCAGGCTTCGGTTATTTTGAATGAGGCGGACTTTATGTCGGCTTTGCAGGAAGAATTTGCCGAGCAGGGGCACGATGAAAATTTGGAATTGGAATTTTTCGGCGGACAAACAACTTATGTTTTTGAAGATGCCGAAAAAGCAAAGATTATGATTTCTCAGCTTAAGATAAATGACGAACAAGGGCGTTTTTCGGCCAAGGGGGAAATTTTTGCCGACGGCAATTTGCGGGCTTCAACCAGCCTGACCGGCAAATTTTATGCTCTGGGCGAGGCATGGGTTCCGGCCAAAGAGATTGCCAAAGGCGAAGAGATTACCGCTGATAAGTTAAAAATGGTGCCAATCCGCCTGAGCCGAGTCAGAGACGCGGTGATAATTTCTGAAGATAAGTTAGTCGGGCAGTCTGCCAAAAAGACGCTCAAAGCCGGCAAACTGGTAAATGAGCGCGATATCGGGCCGGTAGTGCTGATCAAAAAAGGTATGTCCGTAACCTCGGTTTATACTTCAAAAGGTTTACAGATTACCGCTCAGGCCGTGGCTTTGCAAGATGGCGCCAAAGGGCAGGTGATTGAACTGGAAAATACCAAAAGCCACAAGAAAATTTCCGGCAGAGTAATAAATGCCGAGACAGTAGAAGTTGAATAATAGTTTGGGGAGCTATTGAAATGCAAAATACAACAAAAACAATCAGCCGCGGAATGGCAGTGTTGCTTATGGCAACTTCTCTGTCCGGCTGCGGAATGTGGTCAAGACTGCAACAAGTGGGTTCTGAGCCGCCGCTGACGCCGATTGTCAATCCGACCGAAGCCAAAAATTATGAGCCGGTCAGCATGCCGATGCCGCAGACAAGCGATGCCAAGTCAGCGCCAAACTCTTTGTGGAAGCCGGGATCCAACGGATTCTTCAAAGACCAGCGCGCATCTAAGGTCGGCGATATTATCACCGTGAAAGTTTCGGCCAAAGATACCGCCAAAATGGAAAATGAGATGGAACAAAACCGCGATGATAACAAAGACTCTGTCGGCATCGGTTCGTTCTTCGGCTATGAGAGCTATCTGGGCAAAGTTTTCCCGGATGCGGTGGACAAAGACAATTTGGTCAGCATCAATTCCAATCGAGAGATTTCCGGCGATGGCAAGATTGACCGCAAAGAAAATATCAACGTGACTATGGCGGCAACGGTTATGCAAGTTTTGCCCAACGGCAATTTGGTAATTGAGGGCACACAGGAAATCCGCGTCAGCTACGAGGTTCGCCAGCTTACAGTCAGAGGCATTATCCGCCGCGCCGATATTACTTCTGACAATACGATTGAATCCAGCAAGATTGCCGAGCTCAGAGTTTCTTACGGCGGTCAAGGCGTGATTACCGATGTCCAGCAGCCTAGGTATG
>JBNMLW010000186.1:0-2661 GCA_050875025.1 Alphaproteobacteria bacterium | reverse complement strand
TTCTTGGGTGGTGAGGATTTTGACCAGCGTTTGGTTACCTACCTGACCGATGAATTCAAGAAAGAATCCGGTATTGACCTGAAGAACGATCGTTTGGCTTTGCAGCGTTTGAAAGAAGCCGCCGAAAAGGCTAAAATTGAGTTGTCTTCAACCACTCAGACCGAAATCAATCTGCCGTTTATTACTGCTGATGCTACCGGCCCGAAACACCTCAACATCAAATTGACGCGTGCCAAACTGGAATCTTTGGTTGAGGATTTGACTGACAAGACGGTTGAACCCTGCAAAAAAGCTATGGCTGATGCCGGTGTAAGCCCGTCTGATATCAGCGAGGTTATTCTGGTCGGCGGTATGACTCGTATGCCGAAAGTTCAAGAGAAAGTAAAAGAAATCTTTGGCAAAGAACCGCACAAAGGTGTTAACCCTGATGAAGTTGTGGCTGTCGGCGCGGCTATTCAAGGCGGCGTTTTGATGGGCGATGTTAAAGACGTCTTACTGCCTGATGTTACCCCCTTGTCTTTGGGTATTGAGACTTTGGGCGGCGTGTTCACTCGTCTGATTGACCGTAACACCACTATTCCGACCCGCAAATCTCAGGTATTCTCTACTGCCGAAGACGGGCAGACAGCGGTTACCATTCGCGTATTCCAGGGCGAGCGTGAAATGGCTGCCGACAACAAACTGCTTGGCCAGTTCGACTTGGTTGGTATTCCGCCTGCACCGCGCGGTATGCCGCAAATTGAAGTAACCTTTGATATTGATGCCAACGGTATTGTTAACGTATCGGCCAAAGATAAGGCAACCAACAAAGAGCAGGCTATTCGCATTCAGGCCAGCGGCGGTTTGTCTGATGCCGACATTGAGAAGATGGTTAAAGATGCCGAGGCTAATGCTGAAGCCGACAAGAAGAAAAAAGAGTTGGTAGAAGCTAAGAATCAGGGCGAATCTTTGGTACACTCTACCGAGAAGACCTTGAAAGAGCACGGCGACAAGGTATCTGCCGCTGAAAAAGGCCAGATTGAAGAAGCTGTCAATGCTTTGAAGACAGCTTTGGAAACTGAAGACTTGACTTCTATCAAAGAGAAGACCGAAGCTTTGATGCAGGCCTCTATGAAACTCGGTGAGGCTATGTACAAGGCTCAGGCCGAGGCCGCACAGGCAAGCGGGGCAACTCAAGGCGCTGATGCCGGCGCTCAGAGCAGTGCCGAACAGCCGGCCGGTGATGACAAAGTTGTTGATGCTGACTTTGAAGAAGTTAAGTAACGGCTGAAGTTACTGCTAAAAAAAAGAGCCTCTGCCTCAGAGGCTCTTTTTGTTTTTGCCTGAACTTGGCTTACCTGCCTGACGGCCCTTCATTAAGAATCAGGCGCCGTTTGGGCTCAGGTTTATTGCCGGACTGTTTTTGTTCCGGCTCCTGTTTTTGCGCTTTCGGTTCCGGATTTTGCTTTGATTGAACTTGCTCCGGTTCGCGATTTTGCGGTTTGGCATCAGGTTCGTTTTTAGATTGTTTTTGCTCCGCCTCATGAGGTTGTTGAGCAGATTTTTTATCTTGATTTTTACGTCCCCAAGCGCCCATTATTTTGTTGAGGCCGCTAAACTTGTTCCATACTTTGTCCCAAGTAACAGTGAAAGGGATAAAATTATGTTGTTCAACTTTTGAAAGCTGTTCAAAGCGTTCAAAGTGAGAAACCTCGTTAACATGAACTTTAGCGCTGCCGCCATTGGCATAAGTATTAAATCTGTCGCCGGCATCATCGCTGTGAACATGCGCGCCGCTAGCATCCGGCACTGCGTTCTGATGCAAAAATCCATCATCGTGAGCATAAGGACGAGTGCTTTCAACATCCAAGACTTCATTATTTTTGCTGACAACGTTTTCATCAAGTTTGGCAATAGAAGCCAGAACCTCATCCGTCATTTTGGATAAATCCAAACGGCCGTCGGCATCATGCAAAGCGGCAATATTGCTGATATTCTCCGCATTAATGCCAAGATTTTCTCCGTAAGTTGACAACCAAGCGTCACCGAATACTTTATGATTGCCTTTCACATCAACGGGATTTTCGTTATTCAAATCGCCGTTAACGTGGTTTTGCAAAATATCAACATCTTTGCCGACCATCTGACCGCCGGCATCACCGACAATCAATTCCAAGCGATTGGCATCTATGGCCTGATCGGGGTGCGCGGCATTCCATTGAGCCAAAACTCCGTTCGGATCATTAAGCGCGGCCATGTTATCCTGATAAACCTGCGGATTGGCCGATGTCCATTGTTCAACAATCTCTGCGGCATGTTCGGGCACTCCGTCGGCATATTGAGTTGAAGCCGGTTGGTCGATAATTTTGATATCATTGTCGCCATTGCCATCAGCCGCAACCCTAACAATACCATCTTTGGCTAGGTCGGCATCACTTTTGCCGGCATATTCTTCCGGATTGCCGAGCTCTTCTTTTATAATGCCTTGGTCATTGAGCTGTTCTGCGCTCATACCCTTATATTGATCAAGATTATCGTTCAAAAGTTCTTTAGAATAACTGGGGTCATCAGCCTTGTATTCATCAGCATGGACGGCTCGGCTGGTGTGTTCGCCCCACATATCTGAGTGGACTCCGTTCAGAGTATTGGAAAAGAAATTTACGCCGCCGGCTAAGGCCATAC
>JBNMLW010000185.1:0-2665 GCA_050875025.1 Alphaproteobacteria bacterium | reverse complement strand
GGCGACACCTTTACTTGAAATAGAAGATCTTTGCGCTCGTGTATGCGATAAAGAAATCATCAAAGGGTTCAATCTAACTATTAATGAGGTCGAAGTTCACGCTCTGATGGGGCCAAATGGCGCCGGAAAATCTACTTTGTCCAATGTGCTTTGCGGCAAGGCCGGATATGAGGTTACCTCCGGTTCGGTCAGATTTAAGGGCAAAGATTTGTTGGCGATGAGTCCGGAAGACCGCGCTCGCGAAGGCATCTTTTTATGTATGCAATATCCGGTTGAAATTCCCGGCGTGCCGACGGCGACGTTTCTTAAACACGCAACAAACGCTATCCGCAAATACCACAATTTGCCGGAACTTGATACCATGGAATTTCTCAAAATGGTGCGCGAGGAAGGGCGAAAATTGGGAATAGATGCGGAAATGATAAAGCGTCCGCTCAATGTCGGCTTTTCCGGTGGCGAAAAAAAACGGCTGGAAACCTTGCAAATGTCTATCCTTAAACCGGCGTTTGCCATTTTAGATGAGGCTGATTCCGGTCTGGATATTGATGCCCTCAAGGTGGTGTCAGAAGGGGTAAACGCTCTGCGTGACGGCCAAAGAGCAATGTTGGTTATTACTCATTATCAGCGACTTTTGAATTATGTGGTGCCTGATTTTGTTCATGTTTATGCAGATGGCCACATTGTGAAATCCGGTGATAAATCTTTAGCTTTGGAGCTGGAAGAAAAAGGCTACGCTGAATTTGTGAAAGAAAGATAAAATGGCTGGTTTGCTGCAAGATACTCCTCTAATCGGCAATGAAATTCCGTGGCTGCGCCAACTGCGACAGGACGGTAGGTCTGCTTTTGCTGCTGCCGGCGTGCCTACGGCTAAAACTGAGGCATGGAAATATACTAAACCGCGCGAACTTGGCGCCGATGATTTTGTTATTGCCCAGTCGGTTGATGATTTGAGCTGGTCAGCCGATTTGCCGTTTGATTGTTATCAGATTCGTTTTGAAAACGGCTTTTTCTCGCCTGAAGACAGTGACTTACCTCAGGGAGTGGAGCTTGTTCCTTTAATTGAGGCCGCGATGTTTAGAACTGATGCGCGCAATCGTTTGGGCAAGTTGGCAAATATTGAGAAATACCCTTTTGCCGCGCTTAATCAGGCTTATGTTAACGAAGGCGTTTATATCAAAATTGATAATAATGTTGAACTCAAAAAGCCGATTGTTATAATAAGCCATACGACCCCGGGGGCAGATAATTTATTTTTTAATCTGCGCAATCTGATTGTTTTGGGAGAAAATTCTGCGGCGACAGTGGTTGAATATCATAGCTGGAGCGGAGAGTTAAAATCGCGTTATTTTGCCAATATTGTCAATGAGGTCTATCTTGCTTCCGGCGCCCGTTTTCATCATTACAAGTTGCAAAATGAGGCCTATAAGGCTGATCATATTTCCTTAACCGTGGCCGCGGTGGAGCGTGATGCCCAATATGAGGGTTTTTGCTTACAAAGAGGCGCAAATCTCAGTCGTAACGAGACTTTGGTTAAGCTTTTGTCCGAAGGGGCGTCTGCCGAAGTCAACGCCGCCTATGTTATGAATGGCTGGGCCACATTAGACACCACCACAGATATTGAACATTTATCATCATGTACCACCTCTCATCAGTTGGTTAAGGGTGTTGTTGGCGGAGATGCCAAAGGCGTGTTTCAGGGCAAAATTCATATTGCGCCCAATGCGATTAAAACCGAAGGCACGCAATTGCACAAAGCCTTGCTGCTGACTGATACGGCCGAAGTAGATGTCAAACCGGAGCTGGAAATTTTTGCCGATGATGTCAAATGTTCTCATGGGGCGGCCAGTGGCGAGCTTGATGAGGAACAGCTTTTTTATATGCGTTCGCGCGGAATAGGGCTTGATGAAGCAAAACAAATTTTGATAGACGCCTATTTAGATGAGGTTATCGCCAAAATAGGTAATGAAAAAATCCGCGAATGGATTAAATTATGGGCAAAAGCTAATCACACAGCATAGGAAGATTTAGAATGTTTGATGTTGAAACAATCCGTCGTGACTTTCCGGTGTTGAGCCAGACCATAAACGGCAAGCCCAATACTTTTTTGGATTCTGCGGCTTCGGCGCAAAAACCGCGGGCGGTGATTGACAAGATAGTGGCGGTTTATAGCCAAGAATATTCCAATGTTCACCGCGGTTCATATTTTTTATCTGAAGAAATTACGTCTGAATATGAGCAAGCCAGGCAAAAGGTGCGTAATTTTTTGAACGCCAAGAGTGAAAAGGAAATTGTCTTTACTCGCAATGCCACTGAAGCAATTAATCTGGTTGCCTCAACCTGGGGACGCAAATTTTTAACCAAAATGGACGAGGTTTTGATTTCTGAGGCAGAGCATCACGCCAATTTGGTACCGTGGCAGATGTTGCGAGATGAGATAGGTTTTGAACTGAAAATTTTTAAGATTAATGATGACGGCAGCTACAATTGGGAAGAATTTTGCAAACTTTTGAGCGGTCGAACTAAGCTTTTGGCGGTCACCGGAATGTCTAATGTTTTGGGTACGGTTTTTCCGCTTAAGCAAATGATTGCTGAGGCGCATCGTATTGGCGCCAAGGTTTTGGTTGATGGTTGCCAATATGTTGTGCATCAGCCGACAGATGTGCAG
>JBNMLW010000184.1:0-2667 GCA_050875025.1 Alphaproteobacteria bacterium | reverse complement strand
TTCTATTGTTATTCCGCCGCCAAACGTTACCGGCGTTTTGCACATGGGACATGCCTTGGATGAGACGCTGCAAGATGTCCTGATTCGTTACAACCGTATGCTGGGCAAAAAAGTTTTGTGGCAGCCCGGAATGGACCATGCCGGCATTGCCACCCAAATGGTGGTTGAGCGCAACCTTGCCAAAGAGGGGATTTCCCGTCATGATTTGGGGCGCGAGAAGTTTATTGAAACCGTCTGGAAGTGGAAAGAGCAGTCAGGCGGTACAATTTGCAAACAATTGCGCCGTCTCGGCGCCTCTTGCGATTGGAGCCGCGCTCGTTTTACCATGGATGAGGGCTTGAGCCGCGCGGTTCGCAAAATCTTTGTCAGCCTGTATAAAGACGGCCTAATTTACAAGGCCAAAAAACTGGTCAACTGGGATTCTAAATTTATGACAGCCGTTTCTGATTTGGAAGTTGTCCAAAAAGAGACTGTCGGCAAAATGTATTATTACAAATATCCGATTGCCGGCGCGGAAGGCGAGTTTATCCATATTGCCACCACCCGTCCGGAGACCATGTTTGGCGATACTGCCGTTGCCGTTTCCAAGGATAATGAAAAACTCAAGCATCTGATTGGCAAAAATTGCATTATTCCGATTATCAACCGCGAGATCCCGATTATCGGCGATGAACATGCCGATCCGGAAAAAGGCACCGGCGCAGTTAAGATTACTCCGGCGCACGACTTCAACGATTTTGAGGTTGGCAAACGCCACAATCTGCCGATGATAAATATCTTGAACGAAGATGCTACCTTGAATGATAACACTCCGTTTACCGGTATGACCACTCTTGATGCCCGCGCCAAAACTATTGAAAAACTTACCGAACTTGGGCTGATGGAAAAGATTGAAGACCATCCGATGGTTATTCCTTACGGCGACCGTTCCGGCGTAATTATTGAGCCGTTAATGACCGATCAATGGTTTGTTGATGCTCCGACTTTGGCCAAAGAGGCACTCCGCGTGGTTGAAAACGGCGAGATGCAGTTTGTGCCCAAGTCTTATGAAAAGACCTATTTTGAATGGATGCGCAATATTCAGCCGTGGTGCATTTCCCGTCAGCTGTGGTGGGGACACCAGATGCCGATTTGGTATGGCCCCGATGAGCATATTTTCTGCGAAGAATCTGAGGAAGAAGCTCAGGCTGCCGCAGACAAACACTATGGCAAACATGTTGAGCTCCGCCGCGAAACCGATGTTTTGGATACCTGGTTTTCTTCCGGCCTGTGGGCATTTTCAACTTTGGGTTGGCCGGATAAAACCGACTTTCTTGATACTTTTTACCCGACTTCGGTTTTGGTAACCGGATTTGATATCATCTTCTTCTGGGTTGCCCGCATGATGATGATGAGCATGTACATGATGAAAAAAGTTCCGTTCCGCAAGGCTTATATCCATGGCTTGGTTCGCGATGAACAGGGGCGCAAAATGTCCAAATCCAAGGGCAACACCGTAGACCCGATGATTGTGATTGAAAAATACGGTGCCGATGCTTTGCGCTTCTTTATGGCGGCAATGGAAACTCAGGGGCGTGATATCAATGTAAGCGAGGCGCGGATTGCCGGTTATCGCAACTTTGCCACCAAACTGTGGAATGCGGCTCGTTTCGGCGAGATGAACAATTGCTCGCTGCCGGAGAATTTTGCCGCTGATAAAGTTAAACTGGCAGTCAACAAATGGATTATTGCCAAAGCCATTGAGGCAACCAAAGGTGTTACCGATAACCTTAATGCTTTCCGTTTTTCGGATTCGGCCAATGCGGTATACCAGTTTGTTTGGGGCTCCTTCTGCGATTGGTATATTGAATTGATTAAACCGATTCTCTATGGCGAGGACGAAGACGCCAAAGCTGAAACCAGAGCAACATTTGCTTGGGTCCTGGATAGAATTTTGGTTATCTTGCATCCGTTTATGCCGTTTATCACCACCGAGCTGTGGAACAACACCGCCGACCGTAAGGTTAAATTGATTCACGCCGCTTGGCCGCAGTCCGAAGAAGTAGATGCCTCAGCTATGGGCGCAGTTGATTGGGCTATTGAGTTGATTACGGCAATCCGTTCGCTGCGCGCTGAAATGAACTTGCCGGCATCTGCTAAGCTGACGGTATATCTCAAAGATGCTAATGCTGCCTCTCAGGCCGAGATTGCAAGCTTCAATCAAATGGTTTGCTCTCTGGCACGGTTGGAAAAATTATCTGCTTATGATGGCGAAGTTACCTCTGACATGGCGCAGGGCGTGTTCCGTGAGTGCACTTTGCTGCTGCCGCTCAAGGGCGTAGTTGATTTTGCCGCCGAGCGTGAGCGCCTCAACAAAGAGTTGGCGGCTTTGGATAAAAACTTGGAAGGCTATGCCCGCAAGCTTGGCAATCCGAGTTTTGTAGAACGGGCGCCGGCCGCAGTGGTGGAAGAAGAGAAACGCCGCCAGGCCGAGGCTCTGGAAAACAAAGCCAAAGTAGAGGCAGCGCTCAAACGCATTGCCGATTTCTAAAATCAGAAAATCCCCGAAGCCGCTTGGTTCCGGGGATTTTTATTGCCTTAATCAGATATCCCGGAAAACAAAAACAGCCCTCGCAAAGAGGGCTGTTTTTTTAGACTATTACAAACTATTTTTTCAAAATAGATTTG
>JBNMLW010000183.1:0-2676 GCA_050875025.1 Alphaproteobacteria bacterium | reverse complement strand
GCTCCGGATTTGAACAAAAAACAGCTGTTTAATGCCTTGTTTGATGCTCGCGGAACCGGTGACGATATCAATACCAAACACGTGTTTTTTCAGGAAGTAATCATCAAATTCAATGCCTCAAAAGCCGCCGCCGTAATCAAAAACCATCTGCCTTATGAGACCGACAGCCACTATGTTGATGTTGCGCTTTATAAGTATATGCAAATCGGCGGCAATATGAAAGAATTTGACAGGGATCTTCAAAAATACAAAGACGAATACCGCGGAACTCAAAACTTTATACATGCAAAAATGGCCGCCCGAGCGATGCAGGCCGGAATATAGCATAAACTCAAGCCCCTCAGTTTTGACGGGGCTTGTTTTTTGCTCCAAAGTTGACAAGGGCTATTCCGCAGATAATCAGCGCGCCGCCGATAAGGGTTGCGGCATAAAGTTTTTCGTGCAGAATCAGATAGGCCTCAATTCCGGCAAACAGCGGCATCAGATAATAGATGATAGAGGTTTTAAGATTGCCGAGTTTGCCCAAGGCGACATTCCAGGCGGAATAAGCAATAACTGAGTTGAAAATTCCCAAATATACAAATACGGCCAAATCTATCGGCTGCAAATGGCGGATTCCGTTTTCGCCGGTTGATATCAGCATAAACGGGAATATAATCAGCAGGCCGAAAATTACGGTTGCCGCCAGCATGGCGGACTGCGGCACTTGCGGCGGGCGCTTGCCTTGCAGCAGCGAATATATAGCAAAGCAGAAAGTGTTTAAGAGCATTATGCCGTCGCCCGAAGCAAACTTAAAATCGGCAAGGTTACTGAAATCGCCGTTGACAATAACGGTTATCACTCCGCCCAAAGCAATCAGCATTCCCAAGGTTTGAAAGGCAGAAATCGGGGTTTTGAAAAATATTCGCGACATAATCACCAAAAACAGCGGTCCGGTGACATTTAAGAGCCCCATGTTTATGGCCGAAGTCGTGCGGCCGGCATAGTAGATTAGAGTATTGTCCCATACAATTCCGCTCAAGGCCAGAGCAATAATCAGCCAAATATGTTGGCGCAGGATGCTAAAGTTTTGGATTAAACTTTTCAAGGATAAGGGCACTAAGATTATGGCGGCAACCAGCCAGCGGCCGAAAGCAATTTCAAACGGCTGCAGTGATGTGGCAAAATAGCTGGCGATAATCAGATTAAAACTCCAGAGAAAAACCGCCAGCAGCGCATATACATATCCCATAGCATCACCTTATCAGAATTTGGTCTGCTACTAATATAATTGCCGTTTTGGGGATTTACAGGGGCGCGAAAAAATGCTATATATAACGCAAACCAAATTTTTATGTTATGAGAAAGATATTATTTTTAATCTTGAGTTTGTTTATTTGCGCGTCTTGCAGCAAAGATGAACCTGCTGATAAATGGAATACCGCCAAAATCAACAAACTCTATCGTATTGTCCAGCCTGCTGGAATAATGTATCCGTTTCCGGCGTATGTTCTGAGGCTTTCTGACGGACGCGATGTCTATCTTATCCGCCAGCGTTATAATCAGGATTTGTACGAAGGAGATGAGATCTGCTACCAGCTGTCAAATTATTGCTGCTCCGAAATATCAGCCATCAACGGCGTGAATTTGGGAGAGGGCGGCAGCTATGCTGATGACGGCTATGCGGAGATTCCTTCCGGCGGATTAGTGGCCAGCGATCCGATAGAAGATGTGGTGGCAGATATTTTTTATCTGGAGGCGATTTATTCGGTTCCGTTTCTGCCGATAAAAACCACCTGTATTGAGGTTGCGTCAGACGGCAAATTGCTGATGGTAAAAAACGCCAAGCTTAATGTTGAATTGGCTGTAGGCGACCGCATTGATTACAATGTCTATTCCTTGTTTCCTAACGATGTTTTGGCAATCAAGAAACTGCGCTGAAAAAACACCCTGTTCTATGAAACAGGGTGTTTTTTGTTAGGCACTATCCCGAGCAACGAACAAGGTGAGTTGCGAGTAGCGGCTTGCTTATGCCCGTGCCGGCTCGGCACCGAGCGACCGAACGCCAGAGAGTGCGCGAGCATATTCTTGCTTATGCCACTAGGCGCCGCGCATGAGGTGGAAGAATGGGATGAATAAAGTGATTTTAGCAGCAGCAACGCAAAACAAAACGCACTCCCGAGCGACCGAACGCCAGAGAGTGCGCGAGCATATTCTTGCTAATGCCACTAGGTGCTACCTAGTAGGAGCGGGCGTAAATAACATCCATACTTGCCTTCCTTCCGGTAAGCAAACAAACACCTTCAGTGTTAGATTGATCAAACGGAATGCAGCGAATAGTTATTTTCATTTCCTTCAGCAGTTCTTCCGTAGCCGGATCACCGCACCATTTGCCGCGAACGAAGGCAACTTTGCCTTGTTGTCCGTCTTCAATCCATTCGTTGGCCTGAGCAAAATAAGCCTTAAAATCTTCCGGTGTGTTGATGTCGGTGCGGATATTTTCTTGCAGGCGTGATTTTGCTTTTTCAAACATTTCTTTTTGAATGTTTTCGATTGTGGTTGTCATTTCTGATACCAGCTGTTGGCGTGAGACAATTTGTTTGGCGTCGGGTTGGTTGATATGAGTGCGAATACGCATCATAGCGTTATTGGCGTCGGCATCGCGCTTGCCGATTTCCAAAATAACCGGAGCCCCTT
>JBNMLW010000182.1:0-2698 GCA_050875025.1 Alphaproteobacteria bacterium | reverse complement strand
ATCCTGAATATTTGTTGCGCAGAATGACTCGTTTTGCCGTGGAAGACGTGTCATTGGCTGATCCGGGGGCGGTGACGCAAGCAATTGCTTGTTGGGAAACTTATGATCGTTTGGGATCGCCCGAAGGAGATTTGGCGATTATGCAGTTGGCGGCTTATTTGGCTACGGCTCCAAAATCAGTCGGGGTGTATAAGGCGATGTATGCGGCCAGAGATTTGGCGCGCAAGACCGGATCTTTGATGCCGCCGAAAAATATTTTGAATGCGCCGACAAAATTGATGAAGCAGCTCGGTTATGGCGATGGCTACGAATATGATCCCGATTGTGAAGATGGTTTTTCGGGAGCGAATTATTTTCCGGATGGTCTGAAACGGGTGAAGTTATATTATCCTGCGGATAGAGGTTTTGAGCGTGAGATTAAAAAACGCGTGGAGTATTTTGATAAGTTGCGCATGGAAAAGCAAGCCGCCAAAAAAAAGTCTGTCGCGGATTGATTCGGCTTTGAAGAACAGATGAATGTTGTTTGGGCGTTGGATTTTTGATGAGAACAAAAGGGTGAAATTATGGGCGTTGAGATTGTAAAAGTTAAGCCTGTTGATGAGGGAATGCGTTTGAATCGCTGGTTTTTAAAATATTATCCGGGGTTGTCTTTGGGGCGGTTTAATAAATTGTTACGCACCAAGCAAATAAAGGTTGACGGAAGCAAAGCCGAGGCCAGCCTTAAACTGTTGTCTGGCCAAGAGATAAGAGTGCCGCCGCTGGAAGCTGAAAAAAATCCGCAGGAGCATAAAGGCGGTGTGTCGCCTCAAGATGAGGCATTTATTAAATCGTTGGTGATTTATAAAGACGCTGACATAATTGTGATAAATAAGCCGTCGGGGCTGGCGGTGCAAGGAGGAACCAACACATCGCGTCATGTTGACGGAATGTTGGAGGGTTTGAAATTTGAGCAGGAAGAAGCTCCAAAATTAGTGCATAGGATTGATAAGGACACCAGCGGAATTTTGGTGTTGGCTCGTAATCGCAAAAGCGCCGAAATTTTAACTCAGGCCTTTCGAGAGCGAGATCTGCACAAAACTTATTTGGCATTGGTTCGCGGAACACCCAAGCAAAACGCCGGCGAAATAAAAGCGGCTTTGGAAAAATGCGGAGAGAAAATGGTGGTAACGACTGAGGGCAAAAAAGCCGTTACCTCTTATAGAGTTTTGGATAATGTGGGTGATAAGTTTGCTCTGGTGGAGGCTTGTCCGCTGACCGGTCGCACTCATCAGATTAGGGCTCATATGGAATATTTGGGTTGTCCGATTGTAGGTGATGATAAATATTTTGGTGCGGAACGGCGTAGGTTTGCTAATTTGGCGGATAAACTTTTTCTGCACGCATACAAAATTGATTTATCCGAAATATATAATAAGAAATTGGTGATACAAGCACAATTGCCGGAGCATTTTTTGCAGGCGTTTGCAATGTTGGGTGTCGATTTTAAGGAATAATGGAAATGCAATTGGTGAAATTTTTATCTTCAGTTATATTCAGCTTAATTATAATTTTGGCAATCGGCGGTTATATCGCCGTACGCAGTTTTGATTTGAACAAGTATAAGGCTTATGTGGAGGAGATTGCCAGTCGAGAACTTGGGCGAGAATTGAAGATTAATGGTGATGCCAGTGTCGGCATATCTTTAATTCCGACGGTGATTGTCAATGATATTGAGTTGGCCAATACATCTTGGGCGCAAAATCCGCAAATGATAAAACTTAAGCAGGCGGAAATTAAGTTTGCTCTGATGCCGCTTATGAAAAAACAAATAGTTATTGACAAGGTGTTGCTAGATGCTCCGGAGATATATTTGGAAAAATCTTCTGATGGGGCTAATAATTGGACTTTTGGCGCTGTCGGCGGCGATAAGAAAACAAGTGTCGGCGGGCAATATGAGGGCGGTTCGGCTCAAACTTCCGGCGCGGCAATGTTGGCAGGCATGGCGATCGGCAATGTTTCGATTATAAATGGCAAAGTCGAATATTATGATGCCAAAAACAATCAGCTGACGAATCTGCAGATTAATAACATCAGCATGAGCGCTCCTAGTGCGCAAGATAAGATATCCGTGGCGTTTGATGTGTTGTACAATCAGCAAAAAATCAGCGGCGACGCGAATCTGGGGTCTTTAGCCCAATTACTTGCCCAAAATGAGGCGTTTCCATTTTTGATTGATGTTCAGGCGATGGGAATTAGTGCCAAAGTAAACGGCAGTGTGGCAGATGCAACTACCAGTCCGCGCTATGCTTTGGTTGCCAATATATATAATCCGGCCGGAAATCTTAATGCGCCGGAAACGACATTGGAAACTCGGATTGACGGAGACATCAATAGTCTGACAGCTAAAATTGAAACTTTGAACATTGTGAATAATCTGATTACCGGCAATGCGGAAGTTAGATGGAACGGACAGATTCCGCAAATTAATGCTGATTTGCAGAGTGCAAAAATTAATTTACAGAATTTCCAGAGCAAGAGTAATTTTGCTTTTGTTTGGCCGTCTGTGATTGCTGAGGCTCAGGCTCTGGAGGCGGTTCCTAATACGCCGATTCCGTTTGAACTGTTGAATTTGGTTAATGCAAATTTGAAAATAGCAATTGGGCAATTTATATTGACGCCAGGAATGAACGCAACCAATGTCAACATCAGGGCTGCGCTT
>JBNMLW010000181.1:0-2706 GCA_050875025.1 Alphaproteobacteria bacterium | reverse complement strand
GGTTAACACCTCGGAAAAGCTCAACAAACCTTCGCGGTATTTACGCAAAGTCAAATCCGCGACCTGAACCTGAGCAGCTTGTGCCCGGCGGGCGGCATTGTTATTTTCCATATTCCGCTGCAATGAGACTATAGCATTGCGAATCTCTGCCGAAGCCTCCAGCAGGCCGGACTTATAAAGCTGAAGCTGCTCTTTGGTCAATGATTTTTGCAGTTCTACGTTATTGTAGAGCGCGCCCCAATGAAACAACGGCAAATTAACCGCCGGAGCAAAGGCATAAGCGCTGCTGCCGGAGCTTATCAGGTTGCCGGAATTACGCGAACGATAACCGACAAAGCCGCTCAAGCTGACTGAAGGGAACATCTTGGCAATAGCTTGACCAATCCGGGCATTTTGCGAAATAAGCTGATTTTCCAAAATCCGGATATCCGGCCGGTTGCGCAAAACGCTGACCGGCAAATCATATAATTTTTGCACCTCAAAGGCATATTTTTGCGCGGTCAAATTATGTTCCGGAGCCGATAGCTCTTCGTCTAACAACCCGGCCAGCCGCCCGGTTAAAACGGCCAAAGAATTTTTATAGCTCTCAACCTGAATCGCCAGCGCCGGAATTTGTTGTTTGGTAGTGCTGACCAGATATTCAGCCTGATTTAAGGCTACGTTGTCGGCCAAACCGGCCGAATATTTGCGTTTTACCAAATTATAAATATCTTCCTGCAAACGCAGGTTATTTTGCGCTAAACGCAATTGTTCCTGAGCCTGCCGCAAATTTATGTAATTGCCGGCAATTTCGGCAGTCAAAACCAGACGGACATTTTCTAAATTGGCTCCCGCCGCCTTTACCATGGCTAAAGAACTTTCGGTCAGGCGCCGGCCGCCGCCCCAAATATCCAGCTCCCAGGCGGAATCGACAGCGGCCTGATAATAATCATCCTGCGGCTGTAGTGCGCTGTAGTTTTTGCTTACTTTGCTTTTGCTGTAACTGCCGGCGGCATCAAAAGTCGGAAAATTCTGCACCAAATTGATGCGCAGATTTTGCCGCGACTGAATGAGTTTTTGACGGGCAGCCTCCACAGTAGGGCTGTATTCCAAACCGCGAGCAATCAGGCTGTTTAGCATAGGATCATTAAATTGTTTGTACCAATCCCGGTTGACCGGCTGTTCTTTGCCGCTAAGCCGCAAGGAAGCTTTGACATCTCCCGCCGGGAAAAACTGCGGACGCTTGTAGTCCGGTCCGACCATGCACGAAGAAAGCAACAGAGCCGAAAACAGCATTGCGTATTTAATTTGCATGGCCGACACCTCCGTTCTTTTTTCTTTGGCCGCTCCATTCCTTGATGCTCTCAAACACGGCAAACAATGCCGGAATAAAGATAATGCCGACAAAGGTAGCGGCAATCATGCCAAAGAATACCGAAGTGCCGATGGCAATCTGGCTGGAAGCTCCGGCACCGGTGGCAATAATCATCGGAAAAACGCCCAGGATGAACGTGAGAGCAGTCATAAGCACGGCACGGAACCTTTCGCCGGCGCCTTTTTCCGAAGCCTCCAAAATAGAGGCGCCCTGCTCGCGATAGGCTTTGGTAAACTCCACAATCAAAATAGCGTTTTTGGCGGCCAAACCAATCAGCATTATCAGCCCCAATTGGGCATAGATACTCAATGCCTGCCCCATAAGATGCAAGCCGGCAATTGCCCCCAAAACGGCAAACACGGTAGAGAACATTACGGCAAAAGCCAACATCCAGCTCTCATACAAAGCCACCAAAAACAGGTAGCAAAACAGCAAAGCCAGGGCGATCAGAAATGCGGCTAATCCGGCAGCCTCCACCTCCTGCAGGCTCAGGCCTGTCCAGGCAATGCCATAGTCAGAAGGCAGGATTTTTTGCGCTGCCAAACGGACAGAATCGATGGCCGTGCCGGTACTGACATTTTCTGCCGCCTGCGCGGTAATGGCCGCCGTGGTGTATTGATTGTAACGATATATTATTTTGGAAGACAGAGTGGTATGAACATCGGCAAAACTACGCACTCTTATCAGCTGTCCGCCGGCAGAACGCACATAGAGGTTTTGCACATCTTCAATATTGCGGCGATAAGGAAAATCAGCCTGCACGATAACTTTATTTACCTGGCCGGAAAGGGTGATATTATTGACATATCGAGAGCCAAGGTTATTGGACAACGCCTCAAACAAATCGGCCACCGAAATTTTGTAGCTCTCCAGCTTGGTACGGTCAATGTCCAGATAAATATGCGGAGTATCGGCGGTAAAAGTGCTGAAGGCATAGGCCATATCAGGCGAGGAGTTCAGCCCTTGCAAAAATTTTTCCAACCAATTGAATAATTCTGTCGGGGGAATATTGCCGTTCAGGGCATTGAGCTGTAAAGATAATCCGTTGCTCTGCCCGATACCGGGGATAGCCGGCGGAGCAAAAAAGTTTACCTCCGCATTGGCAACATGGCTGAATTTTTGCGATAATTTTGAAGTCAGCGCCTCAATTGAAAGGTTCTTGGCCGTACGCTCCGACCAGGGCTGCAAACCCACTACCCCGAGCGCAACATTTTCTCCGCTGCCGCCCAAAAGCGAAAAACCGGCAACCGAGATAAAATATTTGATACCTTCGGTTTTGAGCGCCTCTGCTGAAACCTCGGCCAGCACTTGATTGGTTTGATTGATAGTGGCGGTTTCATCAAGCTGAATAT
>JBNMLW010000180.1:0-2714 GCA_050875025.1 Alphaproteobacteria bacterium | reverse complement strand
GGGCAGGAGAAAGCTGTTTTTGACTACTATCTCAAAAACAAAGCTGCCGTTGACGGCCTGAAAGCTCCGATTTTTGAAGAAAAGATTGTTGACTATATCATTGGTCAGGCTGATGTTGCCGAAAAAATCGTAAGCGTTGAAGAACTTTATAACTTTAACGATGACGCCAAACCGGCCAAAAAAGCAGCTGCCAAGAAAGAGGCTGCTCCTAAAGAGAAAAAGGCTCCGGCCAAAAAATCAGCTTAGGCTGCTTAGTTAAATCTCAGAACGCCCTGCAGAAATGCGGGGCGTTTTTTGTGGAAAAACAAGCGTCGGCAGTGGCATTGTTTGCGTATTGCGATAATATGAGAAAGTTCATTGTTGCAAAGGTTTTATTATGGCCAAACATTCACGCTTATACAACACGCTGCTGCTCTTGCTGTTTTTGCTTGCCGGCGGCATCGCTTCCTCATGCTTAAATTTTGAGTTACAGTGGGATTGGGCAAATTATCATTATTATAACGCTTGGGCATTTTTTTATAACCGTTGGATGTATGACCTTATGCCTGCCGGCATTAATACTTTTTTTAACCCCTTGCCGGATATTCCGTTATATTTGATGACTAAATATTGGAACAATTTTCCGACCCTGATTTTGTTTATGCAGGGGCTGTGGAGCGGCGCGGCGGCGTTTGTCTTTTGCAAAATTGTATTTCTGTTTTTTGATGTGGGTAGCTGGAAAGGTCGACTGCAGGCCCTGATTGCTTTGCTTATCGGTGTCACCTCTTGGGCTTATGCGTCGCAGATTGGCACCTCTACCAACGAGATGCCTTTGGCCTTATTGGTTTTGTCTTCCTGGTGGTTGCTGCTGCGCGAGGTTAAATCTGAAAAAAATCTGCGTCCGGCCGTCACCTTTGGGGTTGGATTAATGCTCGGCGCTGCGGCCGGTCTTAAATATACGGCTGTCATTTATTGCATTTCCACCGGTTTGTCTCTGCTTTGTTGGTATCGCTATTTTGGGTGTAAGGCAATTTGTTGGCTTATTTGCGGCGGAATCGCCGGATTTTTGCTGACTAACGGATTTTGGATGTGGCGCCTGTGGAACACGTTCGGCAATCCGGTGTTTCCTCTGTTTAATAACGTTTTTAAATCTGAGTATTTTGATTTCAGAAATTTTTACGATAAATTATATTACCCGAAGACCATACTGGAATACGTTTTCTATCCGCTGTATTTGGCCGCTGATAAAGTAAAAATTGACACGGTTGATGTCTTTATTGAGTATCGCCATCTGTTGATGTTTGTCATTGCCTCAGTTTATGCGGTATATTATGTCAAAGCCAAATGCTTTCGAAAAAAAATGAGCGTTTTTTGCCTAAATTATATGCTATGGACGCTGTGTTTTGTAACTTATCTGGTTTGGTTGACCTTGTTTGCAATCCAGCGCTATTATATTGCCAACGCCATGCTTTACAGTGTCATTATTGTACAGGCGGCAACATATATATACCCTAAAAAATCTGTTTTCGAGATACTATACTTATCTCTGCTGGTAATTCTGTTCTGGATATTGTTCTCCACACCGTATTACAGCGACTTAAGTGATAAAAGATCTAAAAATATTGTTGATTTCAATGGCTATATCGGCTTGTGGCCGGAGCTGAAAACCGATGATAAATATTTCACCGATTATGACTGGAAACGTCGCTTTGTTGATATGGAAGATATTGAGTTGCCGCAAGAGACGGTGCTCAAATTGTATGGTATGCCCAACGCCGGAGCTCTACCCATGTTTAACCGCCGCTCCAATGTTAGAGGTGTTCTGATTGAGACCGGTGGATTTGACAATGAAGGCGAAGTTTTGACCAGAGGAAAATGGCTGGAATTGAAACAAAACGCGGTTAGTAATTCTAAGATTCCGGCCCTACTTTTCCCTATGAATCTGAAATTGATACCGTTTATCAAATATTACAGATCTTATGCCAAGAGCAATCATTTAGAGTGCCATCGGCTGGTCAATAATATTTACCCGTGGATTTTGTGTGTTCCGCCCGAACAGGTAAAATCAGTTTTTAAGGACAGGTATCATGAAGAAAAATAATTTGCGCGTTGCGGTCATTATTCCCTGCTATAACGAGGGGTTGGCCATATCCGGAGTGGTGGAAGATTTCCGCCGGGTTTTGCCGGATGCTGATATATATGTCTATGATAATAATTCTCGCGATGACACTATCGAACAGGCGCAAAAAGCCGGAGCCATCGTGCGCCGGGAGCCGCTTCAGGGCAAGGGCAACGTGGTGCGCCGCATGTTTGCCGACATTGATGCCGATATTTATGTTATGAGCGATGGCGACAAGACTTATGATATTGCCAAAACTCCGCTGCTGATTCAAAAGTTGACCGCCGATAACCTTGATATGGTGGTCGGCGCCCGCAAAGAAGTTGATTTGGCGGCCTATCGGGTCGGACACCGCTGGGGCAATATTTTGTTGACCAAGCTGGTGCAATGCTTTTTCCGCCACAATCTGACCGATATGCTTTCCGGTTTCAGGGTATTCAGCCGCCGCTTTGTCAAAACTTTTCCGGCCGTTTCCAATGGTTTTGAAATCGAAACCGAGCTCACGGTGCATGCCTTGTCGGCGCATATTCCGTTTGCCGAAGTGGAGACGGATTATTTTGCCCGCCCGCAGGGATCAGTCAGCAAATTGTCTACATACAAAGACGGGCTGCGTATC
>JBNMLW010000179.1:0-2727 GCA_050875025.1 Alphaproteobacteria bacterium | reverse complement strand
CGGCTGTCTTTTTTCGGGCAGAAACAGATTTTGCCCGAACGGCAGTTTTTGTTTTCTTTGAGGCCGCGGCAGCCTTGCTGCCATCAATGCCTTGTTCTCGCCTGACTGCCGCCGCGCTTCTGACTTTTGCGCGCCCGCCCTGCCCCAATCCGGTTCCGTCCATATTTTTCTCCATAAAAAAAAGCCCGAGGCAAAACCTCGGGCAGTTGATTAAAAAAATAACTTATTTTGGCATTATCCGCCGCGCCGGCTTATTTTGCCATTGCGTCTCTCTTTGCAGCATAAGTTCACGATAAGAAACATCGTATAAACACTTTTGATAAGATTGCGAATGCTTGGCCGCTTTGGCCCGGCAATATTCTGCTGCCGAATTGTTCCAGCTAATATATTTGGCAGAATCGGGAAAGAGCCCTTTAATCTCATTTTGCGCGTGTTGTGCCGCTTGAGATAAGCAATCTTCCTGGTCTGCGCTTTGACAAAGAGCAATCGTATCATCATATTCATCAACATCTATCGGATAACCGGAAACATCAAATTTTAAGACCGGATATATCCCCCAAACGCATAAGCCGGCAAAGAAAATAACCATAACCGGAAAACGAACGGCTCCGGTCAGCAAAGTGAGCAACATACCAACAACAGCCAATAATAAAGTTATAATAAAAGGCTGGATGGCAAAGGCATTACTATCTGTATAAGGCGATAACTTTGCAGACGAAAAAGCAAGCAGAATTACCATAATGGCGGCCAGCCCCCAGAGAAGCACCAAAGTTTTATTAATACTTCTGTTCATTTGATACCTCTTCTTTATAATAAAGCTCATAACGGCACTGCTCCCGGCGATATTCGCGGGCTGAAATATTATGAATGCGGCCGATATTTGACTGGCTGGCACAGTAATCATCAATAAACTGATTGTTTGCCAATTTCAGTTGGTTTGCATAACATTTTGTCTGCCCAGCTAAATTTTGCAGATTTTGTTTTAAACATTTTACCAGTTCGGGCGGATACTGCCGAATATTGATTTGATACGCCGGCAGCTTAGCAGATGGCAGCGGAGCCAATGAAACAGCCGTTACAGCAATAATTACTGTCGGCAGCAAATATCTCAGCACTTTTGGCGAAACAAACATCGCCGCAACAAAACAAAGCAACAGACCGGCAATGTATATGACCATAAAATTTATCCAAAACGGATTATAAGCAATCACAGAATAGCGCTGCGATAAAACATCAGTAATAACCGCTCCGCCGAAAAATACCAAAACAGCGGCGGCAGATACTTTAAAAAAGGCGGCTATTATTTTTTTGAGCATTAATATATCCTATTTATGATAAATTTATTTGTAATCTATTAATATAATAGTTGCAACTTTTTTATAGTGCGGCTGGAATAGTCACAAAAAAATCCTCCAAACTTAGCGGTTGGGAGGATTATATACGTTTTCCAGTATGCTAAATTTGTATATCTTTTCTCCCCGTTTGTCAAGCCCTGTGGATAACTTTGCTCATTTTCTATATAATTCAATAGCTTGCAAAAGATTTTTAATCGCCCAGCCATGGCGGCGGCGATAAGCCCGTTCAACTTCATCCAATCCACAACCAAAAAATAAAATATCCATAGCGGCGCGAGGATTTAAACCGGCTTCCAGACACGAATCAAACCAACGCAGATAATCATATTTGCAACGCTGCAGATAATCCAGATTGAAATCAGCCAAACAGCCGCGGTCGGGATTATAGCTTGCGGAAACCTTTTCGGCCCAAGAAGAGGTTTTGACACGACCGCCGTTCACAATATAGGAATATCCGCGGCAAAGACGGATTGCCGCCCACTCATAGCCGGCAGCGCAGATTTGTTTCCAGATTCGCGAATCTTGCAAACGGCGGCGGAAAAATCGGTTATTGTCAAAACACTTTTCTTGCAAAATTGCAGCAGAGGGATTAATTGCCGGCATAATTGAGTAGTCCTTGTAAACTAAATTTTAACAACTTATACAGTATCATCTACATACGCGAAACGTAGTTAAAAGTCAAGATTATTTTCTACATCTCTCGTATCTTTACAGAAAGTATTTTTTATGCTACTGTTTCCGTATCAAAACGATATTTCATAAGGAGCAATAAAATGTCTCAACGTTGGAACTGGCTGCGCGACAGATTGACCGAACTCGGCAGCAACCCCTCAAGATTTGCAAAAGAACTGGGCTGGCCGCCAAGCCGCGTGTATGAACTTTTTTCCGGCAAAACCAAAGCGATACCTTTGGATAAGGTTGCCAAAGCCGCCAATATTTTGGGAATCAAGCTGGAGAGTATGCTAAACTTTAACTCCGGCATGTCTGATAGCGTTTATTTTTATGATGCCACCGAAAGCGACTATGTGCCCGAGGACTTGGAACACATTGTACCGGAATTGGATATTTACAACAAAAAGCAATCTACTTTTGACAGCTTTGAAGATGACGGAACAAACGGCTTTTTGCACGATGAATGTTGCAGTTATAATGCCGACTATCTGCCATCGCGCCGAATTAAAGACAGCTGGCGGATTCCGGCGGATTATCTCAAAGAAATTGATGTACAAAATAAAAACGCCTATATTATTGAAGCCTTGGGCGACAGCATGTCGCCGACAATTTCCGCCGGAGATAAGGCGATTATAGATACATCCGCAAAAGGACAAACCCCCTCTCCGGCCGGCGTGTTTGCAATTTGGGACGGGCTTGG
>JBNMLW010000178.1:0-2732 GCA_050875025.1 Alphaproteobacteria bacterium | reverse complement strand
CATCAACCCCGCCGATTTTTATATACGGTTTGGCTTTTTCGATTATCGGTTCGGGAGTATCGGCATTGGCGCGGCGGTGCGAGAGACGGACAATATCCGCGCAGGCAGAAACCGCTTCAAATATCATCATCCGGTGATTTAGCTCTACCGGAGCATCATATTCCAAGACTACATCGATGCCGTTTGCCGCCTCGCATAGCCAGACATCGCCGGAAGTTATTGCGGCGGTTTGTATTTTTTTGCCTTTGCGCTGCTGATACGGCTCGGCGCAGATATCTGCCAACAGTTTGCGCAAAAACGGCAAAACACTGTTCAGCTTAGGCGTCAACAGCCGGCAATTTTCAATATCTACAATTTCTTTGCTCTTGTGCTGGTTGAATCCCAAAGTGAGTTTTCCGCGGTGAAACCGAAATGCCATAGCGGCGCGGCGTCTGGTTCCATCGGGCACAAATACCGGAGTTCCCCAGGGCAGCGGTTTGGGCAGTGTTGAAAGCATACGCTCTGCCGCCAGAATTTTATCCTGCCGATATTGCTCTATATCTTTGCCTCGCTGCGGACAACCTCCGCAAATTTCTGCCAACGGACACTGCATGATTATTTTTGCGGCTCCTCTACCGTGGTTGCCTCTTCGGAAATCTGACCGGCCTCGATGCCGTCCAGCAATGAAATTTCCGCCGAATTTTCCTTATCAAAAATCGGATGATGGTTTTGGCTCTCATCCTTGCGCTCAACCTGACCGGCCGCCACAAATTTGTCTAAATCCGCGGCGGAGAATACCTCTACGCGGTTGCGCCCGTTTTGTTTGGCTCGGTACAAAGCCTCATCGGCAGTTTTTATCAGGGTATCTACATTGTCAGAAACCTCGGAAGAAGATACGCCGATAGAAACGCTAAAATGCACCGGTTGATTGTCATCTGAATAAACCACTTGAGCGGCAATACTTTCGCGCAGGCGGTCAGCCACAGTCCTTCCCTGTTCGGCATGAATGCCGGGCAGAAAGACAACAAATTCCTCTCCTCCATAGCGGGCAACAATATCATTATCGCGCAACGCCCGCTCCGAGGTATTGGCCAGTTCTATCAAAACCTTATCACCAACCTTGTGGCCGTATGTATCATTGACATTTTTGAACTTATCGGCATCTAGCATAAGCACGGTATAGGGCTGATTTTTGGCTTTGGCCTCGAGAATCTGCTTAGAAACTTCTTCCTCAAAATAACGGCGGTTATAAAGAGCGGTCAACGGATCGCGGATAGCCTGATTTTTGAGCAAATCCTCACGGCTCTTGCGGGAAGTAATATCCTGAAACGCCGAATACAGCGCCAAATCATAGTTATAGTCTATCACATTGGCGGAGGCCAAAAGCCAAAACGGCGTATCGGAAATCGGAGTTTTGACCAAAACCTCAAAATCCTGCACTTCGCGCTCATTTTCCAGCCGCTCGGTTAACAGGCGGCGGTTATCGGTGTCGGCAAAAAAGTCCTTAAGCTTGTAGCGCTCCAACTCGCGCGGATTGATACCGAATAATTTGACGGCATTGTTATTGGCCAAGATAATCCGGTCATCGCTGAGACGGGAAATAATAATCGGAAACGGAGAAAGCCGGATAATTTCTTCAATTTTTTTGTTGTACTTTTCAAGCTCCTGAGCGGATTTGCCAAGCTTTTCATTGAGGCAGTCAACTTTCATCATTACCACAGACAAGCCCATCAGAACATAGAACAAAGCCGGCAGATACCACAGGCCATACACCCATTGCTCAGAGATGCCGGCGAGGCGGGCGCACAGCCAAATCACGATTGCCGCCGCAAGCAGCCCGAAAAAGAGAAAGCCGCCGGAATATTCTCTTTTGCTCAAAGAAAACGAAACTGCGGCCAGGCAGACATACGCCGCCAATGGAAATATCTGGCGCATATTGTTAACGACATTGCCGTTGGGAGTAACATAAACAAACAAAAACGCCGTCAGAGCGCCAATCACGCCCAGCAAAAGGCCAACCCAAAGCACGGTGCCGCCTTTCATAAAAAAGCGGACGGAAGCCAGCAGAATAAAGAGCATGGAAAACAGAGAAAGCAGCAGCTCACTAAACACATAAACATTAATATTGTGCCCGGAAGCATAGGCAGCAACTCCGGAAGAAGCCACGGCATTGGCGCCAAAATCGGCTACCAATCCGATAAACAGCAACCACAGCGGAGCAAAAAGCTTGTCTTGACCGGAAGTGGCATAAATGCAGGAAAACAACAAAATTCCCAATGCTGCCAAAGTGGTCAAATACTGGTGATACTGCGAAAAAACTTCTATACTTCCCATAAAAAGCTCCATTTGAAAATTTAAGCTCTTGTAAGTTTAAGCAAAGATTATTAAAATACATTAAAAAATTGGTGATTATTTAATCGTTTTGCATTAAGATGCCATTATGTTGATTAACAGACATATACGCAAGGAAATCTGCTTATGAACAATTGTACCGTGAATCATCTCAGCCATAAATCGGAATTTAGTATCAAAAAGCTGCAAAAACTGCCGGCCAAAATATCTGACCGCACCAACTGGCGTTTTCAGCTGCCGGGGATAATATTCGGAGCCCTGCTGTTTTTGCTCGGTTTGTATGAGATGCTTAACGGTTTCAGGTATTCTAACCCCAATGTGGCGGAAATCATCCCGCAAGAGGCGTTGCCGACATATCAGCCGGCAGTTGCCCCGCTGTTTTTTGACATTGTGTTTATATT
>JBNMLW010000177.1:0-2736 GCA_050875025.1 Alphaproteobacteria bacterium | reverse complement strand
CTCAAGCCGTTTTCCGACACCTCGTATTATATAAATTGTTATATGGTATCCGGCGGCTCCGGCACCAATAACTATTTTGGCGACAACAAACTTAACGGGCGGACAGAAACAACATTTACCGTTGGCACCGGACAGGCAGAAGGCTCGGTTCTGGCTTGGTTTGCCTGCGGATATTAGGAGAAACAGATGATATTAAATAAACCATACTCAAACCGGCAATACGCCGATTTGGCAATTTATTGCAACACCCGTGGCTGTCATATTGCCGACCGCGGAAGTTATCTGGAAGCGGTGGATAATCCGCAGCCGGAGCCGCCTTCAGCAGCCGAGCAGAATGAGCTTATTCGCCGGCAGCGGGAACAATGCTTTGCAGCAGAGGCCGACCCGCTGAAATATGATTATGACGAGGCGCTTGCCCGCGGCCAAACAGAGCTTGCCGCACAACTAAAAACGCAATGGCTGGCGCAAAAAGACGCTGTCCGCGCTGCTTATCCCTATCTGCCGGAAGACGGCAAAACAGAGACAGCTTTGACCGAAACCGCCGGGGAGCAATAGCTCCCCTTTTTTATAAGGAACAATACAGATGGACTGGGGATTATTCACCGGCTTGGCCGCTATTTGCGGAGTGATAGCCAATTTCATCCGCATCGGAAGATGGCAGGGCAACATTGAAACCAGAGTAGATAAAATGGAAAAAACTTTTGAAAAACAAGACACCCGGCTGGAAAAGTTAACGGTGTCGATTAATGAACAAAACCGGATTTTGACCGAAATCAAGGTCAAATTGGATATGCTGTTTGAAAAGAAAGGGCGCAAGAAAAATGCTTGATATGTACGAAATCAGCCAACGTTTGGCACGGCATTAGGGAATCAGGCTCAGTCCTTATCGTTGCTCCAAAGGCAAATTGACAATCGGCATCGGCCGAAACCTGGAGGCTAATCCCTTCAGTAAAGAGGAGTTGAATATTGTCGGCGACTGGCGCCACGGTATTACCAAACAGACAGCGTTTTATTTGCTGCGTAATGATATCTGCCGTATCGAAAAAGAACTGCGCCGCCGGATTGCCTTTTGGGAGCAGCTGGATGACGAGCGGCAATATGCTTTGTTGGATATGGCTTTTAACCTTGGGGTGGAAGGGCTTTGCAAGTTCAAAAAGATGCTTGGATTTTTGTGGATGGGAGATTATCCGCAGGCCGCGGCAGAGTGTCTGAACAGCCAATATGCCAAAGACACCGGCCGCCGCGCCCGCTGCATTGCCGCCATCATCCGCACCGGCAAATATTCCCCGCAAATCTAACCATGCAAAACAACATAAAGGAGAACCTAATGTATAACTCATATAATAATTACAATTCTTGGGAAACCGAAGAAGAACGCCGTCGCAAACAAATGTATCAAGGGCTTGGACAAATTCCATACAACCAGAATCAAAATATGATGCAAATACCCTACCAGCAAGGTAGCACTTTCAATCCAAGAGAACAGGTAGAACAAGCTTGGGACAAAAGTATTGCGGAACAGTCCGCCAAAGATGCCATTCGCCAACCGATAATTGATGCTGCTAAGGGTATGAATACACATGATGCCATAGACTATTTTATGAAACTACAGGAGAATAAGTCAACAGCTCCTGCAGATAGCGAACTAACAGTAGCGCAACCGGCAATGCCGTCTGCCGCAGCCAATATTCAGTCTCCTCTTCAATCCCAAACCGCAACAGCTTCTGTCCATAACAGTTTTCCGTTAGGATTTGCTAAAATGGGTGTTCCTGAATATGAAGAAAGTTTCCAACGTAATCGCGATCGGTTGTGCAGTGAAATTTTTGAAGGAAATAGAAAATATGCATATTTAGATAATGCAAATCCCCCGAGAGCCACTATTGGATGTGGGATAAACATTGATTCTGTAAACGGCATTCAGCTTCAAAATCGTGCTACAGGACAAAATTTTTCACGTGAAGAGCAACAACGCGAACTTCAGAAATTGCGAGACAGCCATATAAATAATGCTAGAGCTAGATATTATGAAGATAAATCTAATATTGGTATTTCTGATGCTGAAAATGAGCGGCAAATGCGTAATAAGTATGCAGATGCATACAAAAATTTAAACAAAAAATTTCCTAAATTTTCTTCATTTACACCAGAACGACAGGATGCATTATTAGACATGAATTATGCTTTGGGGTCCGGCAAATTTAATAAGTTTGTGTTAATGAAAGAAGCGATTGATAAAAATAAATGGGATGAGGCCGCATTCCAATCTCATCGTGCGGGCATAGATGAACGACGTAATGATTGGACTGCAAAGCAGTTAGATCCAGAGTGGGAAAAACACAAATATCTTTGGTGTAAATAAATATTATTTACAATCTCAAATTATGCTTGTATATTATTATGTAGTTATTTTTTTACAGGACAAACAAAATGTATCGATTACAGCTCCTGTTACCGTTGTTATATGCTTGTTCGCCGTTTTCGGATAACAATAAGCCATCTTTATTATCAACGGAATAATGGAACAAGGTAATAAAGATGACTGAAGAAATATTTTTATTGCAAAGTATTGCATGCTTGGTCGTGACAAGCTGGGTAATGTTTGCTATCTATTCCTATCTGTTGCGGCGCCAATACATAACAAGCAAATTTGTCCATGCCTTTGATGTTTCTTTAGGCGTTGCTTGCCTTGTTCCACTTTGCTTTGCTTCTGTCCAAGCAGTTGTAGCTATCGTTCTT
>JBNMLW010000176.1:0-2741 GCA_050875025.1 Alphaproteobacteria bacterium | reverse complement strand
TATCAACACCGCGCAAAACCGCGCCGACAATATCATCCGGACGCCCAACGCCCATAAGGTAGCGCGGTTTGTCATCCGGCAGCATGCCCGGAGCATAGTCCAGAACCTTAAACATAGTCTCCTGCCCCTCGCCCACAGCCAAACCGCCGATAGCATAGCCGTCAAAACCGATAGCCTTAAGTTTTTCGGCAGAAAAAGCGCGTAAATCTTCATAATCTCCGCCCTGCTGAATACCAAAAATGCCATAGCCGTCACGGTCAGTGAAAGCAGCACGGCTGCGAGCCGCCCAGCGCATGGACATTTCAACTGACTTTTTGACAACATTGTAGGGCGCCGGCAATTTTACGCACTCATCCATACACATGGTAATGTTGGAATCCAATTTGTGCTGAATTTTTATAGACTCCTCCGGTGAGAGGAAAAACTTTTTGCCGTCAACATGAGAAGAAAAGGCTACGCCCTCTTCGGTAAGTTTGCGCAGGCCGGACAGGCTCATAACCTGAAAGCCGCCGGAATCGGTCAAAATCGGCTTGTTCCAATTCATAAATTTGTGCAAACCGCCCATTTTTTCTACCAAATCGGCTCCGGGACGTAGCATCAGATGATAGGTATTGCCGAGCAGAATCTCAGCGCCGGTAGCGGCAACAGATTCCGGCATCATGGCCTTGACGGTGGCACAGGTACCGACCGGCATAAAGGCCGGAGTATTCACAATTCCGTGCTTGGTGTGCAATTGGCCACGGCGGGCTTTGCCCTGGCGGGTTAAAATCTCAAATTTCAGCGACATAGGTTATCCTTTCTGTTGGCAAGGATAATGCCCTAAATCTCCAGACAAAGCAAGAAAATTTTACTCCGCGGCATCTTCATCAGAAAGCGGGGCAATATCGATAGCATATCCGGTAGCCCGCACGGTGCGGATATAATCGGGGCCAAACTCATTCAGGGATTTGCGCAGACGGCGGATATGAACATCTACAGTGCGGGATTCCACATAAATATTGTCGCCCCACACATTTTTGAGCAAAAATTCACGCGAAAAAACCTTGCCCGGGGTTTCCATCAGCATTTTCAACAGGCGAAACTCGGTCGGTCCCAAGTGAATATAATTTTCGCCGCGAAAAACTTTTTTCTCAACCAAATCCATACGGATATCTTCAAAAACCAGTTCTTTTTCGGTATGCGGCTCCGGCGCGCGGCGTAGCTGGCTTTTGACCCGCGCCATAAGTTCAGGCACAGAAAAAGGTTTGGTAACATAGTCATCGGCGCCGGCATTCAGCCCTTTAATCTTGTCTTCTTCCTCCCCTTTGGCCGTGAGCATAATCACCGGAATATTTTTAATATCCGGTTTGGAACGCACCAGCTTGCAAATTTCTACCCCGGACATTTCCGGCAGCATCCAATCCAGCAGAATTACGGAAGGATGATTTTTTTCTATCTCGGCAATTGCCTTGGAGCCGCGGCTTTCTACCGCAACCTGATAGCCCTCTTTTTCAAGATTATAGCGCAGCATCAGAGCCAACGCTTCTTCATCCTCAATCACCATCACCAAATGCTGCATCCGTATTCTCCTTTGTTTAGCGCAAAGATTGAATGTTTTGGGCATATTTGCCATCGGCAAACACTGCCGTGCCGGCAACCAAAACATCTGCTCCATATTTTTTGGCCAATGCGGCGGTTTGCGGATTAATGCCGCCATCGACTTCAATTGTAATACTGCGGCTGCCAATTAATTTCTTAACGGCAGAAATTTTATCTAATTGTTCGGGCATAAATTTTTGTCCGCCAAACCCGGGATTAACGCTCATAACCAAAACTACGTCTACCAAATCAAGCACATCTTTCAAAACATCGGCCGATGTTTCGGGTTTGAGAGAAAGTCCGGATTTGCAGCCTAAAGAACGTATTTGTTTTAGAGTTTGGGGCAAATTGCGGCAAGCCTCGGCATGAACGGTAATGATATCCGCTCCGGCGGCGGCAAACCATTCGACCTTATCATCGGGATTTTGAATCATCAGATGGACATCGAATATGGTTTGGCTCAACGGACGCAAAGCCTTGATAAGACCGGGGCCGAAGGTAATATTGGGAACAAAGCAGCCGTCCATAACATCCAAGTGCAGCCAATCTGCACCGGCGGCATCCAAACGTTTTATCTCTTCTGCCAGGTGAGCAAAATCTGCCGACAACAGGCTCGGAGCAATTTTAACCATCAAAATTCTCCCACAACAATATAATAGGGCATAGTAACCGGATAACTTTAAAAGTAGGTAAACTTTCGGCTTGTTTTTTTCAGATTAATGATTATCTGAGCCATAACCTCAAATATCAACCAAAGGAGATTTGCTATGGGTGAAACAGCTCAAAAAATTGTCAAAACCAATAAAGAAGAACTCTTAAAAGAACTCAACATTGCTTTTGCCGAAGAATGGCTGGCATATTATCAATATTGGATTGGCGCCCAAGTGGCAGTCGGTCCGATGCGCAAAACCATAATTGCCGAATTTGAGGAGCATGCCGAAGAAGAACTGAAACATGCCGGCTGGCTCAGCGAACGAATTATCCAGTTGGGCGGCACGCCGCTGCTTGATCCGGAAGACTGGAAAAAACATGCCGGCTGTAAATATGACACGCCAACCGAACCATACGTCATGAACCTGATTGAGCAAAATGTGGCGGCAGAACGCTGTGCAATTGCCCGTTATCAAAAAATCTGCGATATGACTTTCGGCAAAGATTATGTT
>JBNMLW010000175.1:0-2745 GCA_050875025.1 Alphaproteobacteria bacterium | reverse complement strand
AACCTTTTTAGATGAATATTTTGAGGTCAATGCGCAAAACTATGCCGATGACGGCAAAGACGAATATGTCGGCTATTGCTCCGGCGAATTTAATGAAGCGCAAATGTTGACTGCGGCGCAAACCGCCGGAATCATTCTTCCGCCTTACACCGCCGAAAAGCTTGAAAGCAGCAATTGGCTCAAAGACTATGTCATAAAGTTTGCTCCGTTTGAAACCGCTGATTTCTGCATATATGGGATTCATGAAACCCAAGCGCCGCAAACCGATAAAATTCCGTTGCAAATTTATGCCGCCACCGCTTTCGGCTCCGACCACCAGACCACCCGCTCCTGCCTGCAGGCAATCAGCGACTTGCACCAACAAGGTTTTGTACCCGAACGGATTTTAGATGTCGGCACCGGATCGGGAATTTTGTCATTGGCCGCCGCCAGCTTATGGCCGCAAGCGCAAATTATTGCCGTTGATATTGATGAAGAGGCCGTATTGGTAACCCGCAGCAACGCGCAAAACAATCGTCTCGATTCGCGCATAGAGGTTGCGCAAAGCAACGGATATCATGCCGATATTGTTAAAAATAATGCGCCCTATGACCTGATATTGGCCAACATTTTGGCGCGACCCTTGCTGGAAATGGCGCCCGATTTGGCGAAGTCTCTCAAACCGCGCGGATATGCGGTTTTGTCCGGCTTTGTTGAAGACCAGGCCGATTGGATTATTTCTGCCCACCGCGAAAAATATCTTTCGCTCCGCAAGCTTTATGAGCTTGATAACTGGCGGGCAGCGCTTATGCAAAAGGATTAAAAATATGACGTTGTCAGATTTGCAAAAAGAACTCAAAAATCGCCGTTGGGATGCCTACATCATCACGCGCGGCAATATGTTTTTGTCGCAGGAAGCAACCCTGCCCGAAGAAAACAAACTCAAAGAAATTTGCGGCTTTTCCGGTTCGGCCGGAACTCTGCTGGCAATGCAAAACCGTGCTGTTCTGCTGGTAGACGGGCGTTATGAACTGCAGGCTGCTCAAGAGGTTGATACTGACGCCGTTGAAGTTGTCTGCACTTCTGACAGTATCGGCTCTTGGCTGCAAAAAAACATGGAAGCCTCGCTGACAATTGCTTATGACCCGTGGTGCCACTCCATCAGCGAAACCGAATTTTGGAACCGCGTGCTCAAAAAACATAAATTCATTGAAGACAATCTGCAAATTCTCGGCTCCAGAATATGCGCCAAAGAAGCTGATATTTTTGAACAGGATATTGAATTTGCCGGCGTATCGGTAGAAGAAAAAATCTCTTATCTGACTAAATTTATGCAAGACAACCGACTGGATGCCTTTTTTATCAGCGAATGCGATGCCGTCTCCTGGCTGTTGAACCTGCGCTCAAATTGCCTGCCCGATACACCGGTTTTGCGGGCGTTTGCCTTGGTTAGCAAAGACGGCGAAGTCAGTCTTTTTACTAATGATTTGCCAAAAATTGAAACCGAACTTGCCGCCTATCAGGGCAAAGACATCGGACTCTCGCCTAATGCCACCCCTAAAAAAATCCAATCAATGATGAAAAATCATAAAATTTGGATCTGCAGCCTTGCCAACCCGATTCTCAATTGGAAAGCCGTAAAAAATCCGGTTGAGCTTGCCGGAATGCGCAACGCTCATCTGCGCGATGCCGTGGCCGTATGCAAATTTTTGTGCTGGTTGAAGCACAATTGGCAGGGGCAAACCGAGCTTTCAGCGGTGGACAAATTATATGAGTTGCGCGCCCAAGGAGAGCACTTCAGAGGATTAAGTTTCAGCACTATTGCCGCCTTTGGAACCAACGGCGCTATCGTCCATTATCAACCCAAACCGGAAACCAACCAACCCTTGACCGCCGGTTCGGTTTTACTGCTTGACAGCGGCGCTCAATATCTTGACGGAACCACGGATATCACCCGCACCGTTGCAACTGCAAACGCCCCAACAGAAATAATTACCGATTTTACTCAAGTCCTCAAAGCCCATATTGCCGCCGCGTCAGCACTTTTCCCCTCTGGCACTGCCGGCTCAGCGATAGATACCATTGCCCGCTCCCGCCTATGGAGTTGGGGCAAAGACTATAATCACGGCACCGGACACGGGGTCGGCGTATTCAGCAATGTTCACGAAACGCCGGTATCTTTATCCCGCCGCGGCAAATATCCGCTTGAAGCCGGTAATGTTACCTCTATTGAACCGGGCTATTATGTTGCCGGCAGCCATGGCATCCGCATTGAAAATCTGGTATATGTAACCGAGGAAAAATCCGAAAATTTACCGCTGCCGATGCTGAAATTTGTGCCTTTAACTTTAGTTCCGCTTGATAAACAGCTGATTAATAAATATCTCTTGTCTGAGCAGGAACTGGATTGGCTTAACAACTACCATCAATTAGTATGGCAAAAAGTCAGTCCGCTGCTTGACCAAGAAACCCAAAACTGGCTTAAGGAGGCTTGCTCTCCGCTCTGATTGGAGGATATATGCGCGCATTGATTTTTGTTCTCTGCCTGCTGGCTGCAATTCCGGCTCAGGCTCAGGTTGAACCCACAGACGGCTATTCTGACCCCAACGGCATACAGGAATATTTTGCCGCAAACCGCAATAATTATGACAAGTCGCTGATTTATGTGTTTTTCAATAATGAGCCTTGCTATACCTGCGCCGCCGCCATTGAAATGATTGAACAGATTTATGACCGCAATTTTCTCAACGAATATAATCTGTTTTT
>JBNMLW010000174.1:0-2773 GCA_050875025.1 Alphaproteobacteria bacterium | reverse complement strand
GTTTTTGAGAGATTGGGTGGGTTTGTCTTTTGAGCTAAGTTTTAGGTTAAGGTATGAAACGGCGCAGAAGTTTATTTTTACATTTGAGTCACATCAGATTACTGGCCAAGAAATTTGCGCTGGTATTTTTGTTTTTGACTGCTTTTGTTTTGATGTTGGTCAATAAGACCGACACCGTGATTATTGATAAAACTTCCAGCGTGGCGACGGACATGGTTTCGCCGCTGATAGATATTTTGGTGGTGCCGGCAAAGATGCTGGCTAAAGGCTATGATTATTTTCGGGATTTGAAGCAAATTCATAAAGATAACCAGCGCCTTAAAGAAGAGAATCGGCAGCTGAACGTTATCTATGACCGTTATCGGGCATTGGAAATTGAAAATAAACTTTTGAGCGAACTGCTTAATTATGCCACTCCGCCGGAGTTGGAATTGGTTACCGGACGGGTTATTGCCGAAGAGGGCGATGCTTTTTCTCATTCAATGATTGCTTATACCGGTGATGAAAAAGTCAAAAAAGGCCAAGTGGCGATGGGCGAAAAAGGTGTGGTCGGGAGAGTTGACCGGGTTGGGATTAATTATGCGCGGGTTATTTTGATTACTGATATTAACTCCAAGATTCCGGTTATGGTTGAAAAAAGCCGGGTGCGCGGTATCCTTTCCGGCGATAACACCAATTTGCCCAAGTTAATATTTACGCCGCTGGATGCCGGTATCAGCGTGGGAGATCGGATAGTTACTTCCGGTGTGGCGGGAGTTTTTCCGGCCGGCTTGCCGGTTGGACGAGTAGTTAGCGTGCGCAAAGGTGAGATTGCTGTAAAATCATTCAGCAATCTGGAACAGTTGGAGTATATTAAGCTGGTTAATTATGGTTTGGGCGGCATCTTGGACGCAGATAATGCGGCAGAGGAAAAACGCTGATGGCTCAGGAGCTGGATGAAAATATAACCTCGGTGTTTCAACGGGTGCTGCCGTTTTTGAGCTCTGCGGTCTTGGTGCTGTTTTCGTATGTTCCTTTGGATTTTATGTTTTTGAACAGTATTCGTCCGGCAATAGGGATTATTTGTGTTTACTTTTGGCTGCAGCATCGCCCGGATTTGTTTAACCTTGGCTCGGTGTTTTGTTTGGGGCTGCTTGATGATGTGGTCAGTGCCTCGCCGCTGGGGTCTAATATTTTTGAGATGTTGTTGATGTATGTTCTGGTGAACAATACTTCCCGCTTTTTGAATGCTAAGCCTTTTGTGGTTTTGTGGTATGGCTTTGTGCTGCTGTCGTTGACTACGGTATTGAGCCGCTGGCTGGTGGTATCGGTATATTACGGGCGGTTTTTGCCGCTTTCTATGTTGCTTTTCAGCTATATGGTTACCATTGCGCTATATCCGTTGGTGTCTTTGTTGCTGGCGTTTGTGCAAAATAAGCTGATTCGGGATGATGACTGATGAATCGTGATAATGATAAAGGCAAAGTTCTGATTAATCGGTCGCTGATTTTGGGCGCCGGACAGCTGTTTTTGTTGCTGCTGCTTATCCTCAGACTATATTATTTGCAGGTTTATCAAGCAGATAAATACAAGACATTGGCTGATGAAAACCGTATTTCTACTCGCTTGTTGGTGCCGCCGAGAGGGGTGATTTATGACCGCAACGGCGAGATGCTGGCAACCAATCGGCAGAATTTTCAGGTAATGATTGTTGCCGAGCAAACTACCGATGTTCAGGCTACGCTTGACGCTTTTAAGAAGATTATGCCTTTGAGCGAAGCAGAGGAAGAAAAAATCAAAAAAGATTTGCGCAAAAACCGTAGTTTTGTGCCGATTAAAATTAAAGATAATCTGACCTGGGAAGAAGTTTCACAGATTCAACTGAATGCGCCGGAATTGCCGGGAATAATTATTGATGAGGGGTTGAGCCGCGATTATCCGTACGGCGAGTTGACCGCGCATGTTATCGGTTATGTTTCTTCTGTAGGAGAAAATGATGTTCATGACGATCCGCTTTTGGAGGTGCCGGGATTTAAGATTGGCAAAGCGGGAATCGAAAAACTGTATGAGAAAAAATTGCGCGGCCGCGGCGGCAACCTGAAACTTGAGGTTAATGCCTATGGGCGGGTTATGAAAGAAATTGAGCGCGTTGACGGGGTGCCGGGCGAACGCGTAGACCTTAGCATTGACGCCCGCTTGCAAAAAAAAGCTTATGAGCTGTTTGGCGAAGAAAGCGGCGCGGCGGTATTGGTCAATGTCCATACCGGAGAGATTCTTTCTTTTGTCTCGGTTCCGTCTTATGATCCAAATTTGTTGACGCAGGGATTATCGGTAAAAGACTGGAATTACTTAAACAATAACGAGCGCAAGCCGCTGATGAACAAAGTTTTGGCCGGGCAATATTCGCCGGGTTCCACTTTTAAGATGGTTGTGGCGTTGGCAGCGTTGGAAAGCGGCGCGATAAATTCGCAAAGCCGTTCATTTTGCGCCGGACGGATGTTTTTGGGCAGCCATGCTTTTCACTGTTGGAAAAAACAAGGGCACGGCTATCTTGATGTTGTACAGGCTTTGCAGCATTCCTGCGATATATTCTTTTATGAAACCGCTCAAAAAATCGGAATTAACAAAATTGCCGAGATGGCGAAAAGATTTGGTTTGGGGCAAAAAATCAATATCGGGCTGGAGAACGAAAAAGAAGGGCTTATTCCTGACTCAGATTGGAAACGCCGGCGGTTTGGCGAACCTTGGCAATTGGGCGAGAGCCTGATTTCGGGAATTGGGCAGGGATATATTT
>JBNMLW010000173.1:0-2785 GCA_050875025.1 Alphaproteobacteria bacterium | reverse complement strand
TGCTGATACCTTGTTTTACAACTTCAGAAAGCTTTTTGAGCTTGGAGAGGATATAATTGTCGATTGCTTCAGAAGAACTGAATACCTCTTTGGCCTTGTAACCCTCGGCATTGGCATAGAGAGTAAAGAAGTAAAAGGCATTCCACAACGGAATCTGCGCCACGCGGGCAGCCTTGGCAATCTCTTTGCCCTCTTTATCAACTGCCAAATTGCCGCCTTTGAGCACCGGAGAAGATACCAAAAACCAACGCAGGGTATCAGAACCGATAGTATCCAACACATTGTTGGGATCCGGATAGTTCTTAAGACGTTTGGAAAGTTTCTGCCCGCCTTCGGCCATCAGCAAACCGGTGCATATACAGTTTTTGAAAGCCGGACGGTTATGCAAAGCCGTAGACAACACGGTCAAAGTATAAAACCAGCCGCGGGTCTGATCCATGGCCTCAACAATAAAGTCAGCCGGAAAATGCTCTTCAAACCATTCTTTGTTTTCAAACGGATAGTGGACTTGAGCATAAGGCATAGAGCCGGATTCAAACCAGCAGTCAAAGACATCGCCGACGCGGCGCATCATTGTCTTGCCGGACGGGTCATCCGGATTGGGATAAACCACATCATCAATATAGGGTTTATGCAGATTGGTGACTTCAAAACCGGTCTTCTCTTTAATCTCGGCAATGGAGCCAAAGACATCAACCCGCGGAAATGCCGGATTATCTGACTTCCAAACCGGAATCGGGGTTCCCCAAAAACGGTTGCGGGAGATTGACCAGTCGCGCGCGCCTTCCAGCCATTTGCCAAAACGTCCGTCTTTAATGTGGTCGGGCACCCAATTGATTTGCTGATTGTTTTTAACCATTTCATCGCGAAAATCAGTTACCCGCACGAACCAAGAACTCATCGCTTTGTAAATCAGCGGAGTATCGGTGCGCCAGCAGAATGGATAAGAGTGAGTGTATTGCTCTTTTTTAACCAGCAAGCCGCGCTCTTTGAGCAGCTGCATAATCGGCTCATTGGTCTCAAAGACCTGTTTACCCTCATAATCAGGAACTTCGGCCGTGAACTTGCCGGCCTCGTCAACCGGACAAACTACCGGGAAATGCTCATTATAGGCACGGCAGGCGTCAAAGTCGTCTTGTCCGAAACCGGGGGCAATATGGACAACGCCGGTACCGTCTTCTGTGGAAACAAACTCGCCGGACAAAACTTTGAAACAGCCCTGCTCTTTGAGGTGTTTGAAGTACGGGAACATCGGTTCATAGCTCAGGCCGACCAAGTCTGAACCTTTGAGCGAGCCAACCTCAACCGCGTGTTCCAGCTGTTTTTTGTAGCGGCCGAGAAGAGCGCGCGCCAAAACATATTTCTGGCCGTCTTCTTCCATAACCGCATAATCGATATCTTTGCCGACAGCCAGCATCAGGTTTGAAGGCAGAGTCCAGGGAGTGGTGGTTCAAACCAAAATCTTGAGCCCGTTCTCCAAAGTGAACATTACGGTAATGGCATTATCGGTTTTGTCCTGATAGCCCTGATTGACCTCAAAATTGGAAAGCGGAGTTTCTGCCGCCCAAGAATATGGCAGCACGCGGTAATCTTCATATACCAGACCTTTTTCATAAAGCTGCTTGAAGTTGGAAATTACGCTCTCCATAAACGGCAAATCCATGGTCTTGTAATCATGGTTGAAGTCTACCCAGCGGCCGATACGTTTGAACATCTCGACCCAAATACCGGAATATTTGAGCACATCAGAACGGCAGAAGTCATTGAACTTTTCTACGCCAAACTGCTCAATCTGCTTGCGCCCGGAAACGCCGAGCTGCTTTTCGGCCGACATCTCGGCCGGCAAACCGTGGCAGTCCCAACCCAAACGGCGCTCAACTTTTTTGCCGTTCATGGTCTGAAAACGAGCGACAACATCTTTAACATAGGACACCATAATATGCCCGTAGTGCGGAGTACCGTTAGCAAACGGAGGGCCGTCATAGAACACAAATTCAGCAGCGCCGTCACGATTGTGAACGGATTTTTCAAAAGTTTTATCTTCTTCCCAAAAATTGAGAACCTGCTTTTCGACTTCCACAAAGTCGGGCTTTGCCTTTACATCGGCATAATACTTAGTCATGGCCAGATACCTTGAGTTTTTGTAAATTTATATGATTGTTTAAGAAAAAAACGGTTGAATATGTGCAGCAAAAAATAACATCCCCCTAGGGGATAATACGAGTAATTATGGATATGAAAAAGCTACGCATAACATTCTCTCTTTGATTAGATTTGTGCCTAAGATAATACAATGATTTGCCGGAGTCAACAATTTGTGAGCAAGACAAGCATTATTTTTGCGGGTCAAAAACCTCGCCGCAGATGCAAGGAGCGGCAACTCCGGTAGTAAACGGATAGGTTGCCGGCATCATATTCAGGCGGCGCACCGCCAAATAGGCAAAAGCCTGCGCCTCCACCGCCGAAGAATCCCAGCCAAATTCCTCCGCGGTTTTGACCTCGGTATCTTCAAACCGCTGGCGCAAGAATCGCAGCAAAGTCGGATTTTTGGCACCACCGCCGCAAACAATAAGAGTTTTGGGCTGCTCAGGCAAAAACAGCGCCATTGAATAAGCAATTGCCTCTGCCACAAAACAGGTTGCGGTTGCCGCGCCGTCCTCCAGTGACAAGCCTTCCAGATGCTCAAGCTTGTCAGAAAAAGTATCTTTGTTGGCGGCTTTGGGCGGATTTTTGGCCAAAAACTTGTGGTGCATTAGCTGGCAGATAATCGGAGTGTGGATATGCC
>JBNMLW010000172.1:0-2792 GCA_050875025.1 Alphaproteobacteria bacterium | reverse complement strand
CTTTTATCCTGCACTATCTCCAGCGAGGTTGGATAGTGGATTTTATAGAGTGATTTGAAAGGCGGCGACACCGGAGCTTACAAAAGGGTAAATGAGGATGTCGCCGACCTGCACAAATTGCTCTAGATGGGCTGTTATACGCTTTCGCTCATGCCGCTAGACGGGCTTGCCTACTTATAAAGAGAACTCTCCTTATAATTCTCCACCCCATGCTTAACAATAACGCCGATAATGGCGGCTAGAGGAACGGCAATCATCAGGCCTAGGAAACCTAACAAAGAACCGCCGGCCAACAGGGCAAACATTATCCATACCGGATGAAGGCCGACGGAGTCACCGACTAATTTTGGGGTAAGAAAATTACCTTCAATAAATTGCCCTAGTAAAAATACGCCTAGAACCTCGGCAATCGGCATCCAGGTATCAAACTGAGCAAAAGCTATTGCCATACTAACCACAAAACCGAATATCGTGCCGACATAAGGAATAAAAGATATAACACCGGCAATAAAACCGACCAAAACTCCCAAATCCAGCCCCACCGCATAGAGCCCGACGGCATAAAATGTGCCGAGCAAAACACAAACCGAAAGCTGGCCGCGGATAAAGGATGACAAAATACCGTCAATTTCTCTGGCCTGCGCTTCTATAGATTTTTTGTAATGCTTAGGCAGCAAACTGTCCACCTTGCCGACAAAAGCATCCCAATCGCGCAACATATAAAAAGCCACCACCGGAGTAATCAGCAGCAAAGATATAATGTTCACCAGTGCAAAACCTCCACTGACCAATCTGCGCAACAGGGTTCCGAGCATTTTCAAGCCGTTTGACATATTGCCGCGCAAGGTCTCGCGGAGTCTGTCTGTTTCAAGCGCCGGGAATTTTTCTTGCAAGCTGACAATTATCGGTTCGGCTTTTTTGCCGAAAGATGCCAGATATTGCGGCATCACATCCAAGAAGTGCCCCAGCTGGCTATCGGCAATACTGACCAATGCAATCAGTGCAGGAATAATTATCAACACCATCAAAACCATGGTTAAAATAGTGGCTAACGTGCGGTTCAGCCCCCATTTTTCAAATTTGGAAGTCCACGGGTCAAGCAGATAGCCGATTATAATACCGGCAACAAACGGCATCAGCACCGAACGCAGCGTATATACCGCCGCGGCAAACAAAACAAACAGCACCAGCCAGATTATCAGATTGCGGTTGCTTTTGGTTGCAAACATGAAAATCCCCCTAATATTTGGCCAAAGTATAATAACTGCCGTGCTCAATCAGGCGATATGAATGGTTGCGCAGGTTTTGCAACAGCCTGTCTTCCGAACCGGAGTAGATGAGCTTGAACTGAACTCTGCCGCTGCCCATTGCCTGAGTTTCTACTTTGCTGACGGAACTGATGCCGCGCAATTCTTTCTCAACCGCAATCCACTCCTGCAGGCGAGAAAAATTGTACAACACCACCATCACATTTTCTTGCGCCGCTTCGGTCATCACTTTTTGCGAAATCCGCCCTTCAAGCTGCCGCCTTACTTCTGCCACGGCATTGGCAAACAACTCAGCGCCGGAACTGCGGGCGCCGGCTACTCTGATAGTGCGGCTGTCTCCGCTGTATGACATAGCTCTGATAACCAGCCCGTCTATTCCGTCATAAGCGGCATCCAAAACATACACGTCATCCGCATTGTTCAGGCGCATCAGTTTGTCCAAAGCCTCACCGTCCATAGCCTGTGCTTTGCGGGCGTCAATCACGGCATAATTGGCTCCGCTGGCCGGAACCGAAACCAAACGCACCAATCCGTCGGAAGAAGAGTTATCCCAAGCCTGCTTCCACATATTGGAAGATTCCCACAACTGCGGAGCATCGCTGCTAAATTCTCTAAATATCGGCACAATCAGAGTCTTGCTGCTGTTCTGCCCCAGCACCGGAATATTGCGCTCTTTCATATATTCTTTGAGCATGGTCTCATTCAAAACCACCCGCAAAGCAGCCATATAGCGCACCGCCGAACTTTTTTCTTCAATTACCGAAACCTCTTTTACAAAATTAACCAGCTGATTATCATTCAGCATGTTTAACTTTGTCACTCCGTCCGAGGTGGTAATTCTTTTGGCAACCGCCGCAATCGCCGCCCGATTAGCCTCATTCATGGCGCGCTGCTGCGCGGCCGCCGCGCTGCTGTCCGTAACATCAACATTGACTTCCACCGCATAACGTTCATCAGCAGCCTGCGCGGCAAAAGCCCCAAACAAACCGGCCAGCAAAAAAAGTCCGAATTTATACACTTAACACCTCTGATTATTCACAAATATCCAATTCGCTGAAAAAGAACGAAATTTCTCTTTTAGCGCTTTCTTGAGAGTCTGAACCGTGAACCGTGTTTCGGTCGATAGAAAGAGCAAAAGTTTTGCGGATTGTTCCTTCCTCCGCCACGGCCGGATTGGTAGAACCCATAATTTTGCGATAGTGGGCAACCGCATTTTCGCCCTGCAAAACCTGCACTACAACCGGAGCCGAAGTCATAATCTCTACCAAGTTGGCAAAAAATGCCTTCCCCTCATGCTCGGCATAGAAGGCTCTGGCCTGCGCCGGAGTGAGGCGTATCATCTTTTGCGCCACGATTTTCAGTCCGCTTTCTTCTATCATACTGTTTACTTTGCCGATAAGATTCCGGCTGGTAGCATCAGGCTTAATAATGGAGAGAGTTCTTTCCATAACATACCTCCGTACAAAAAATTTAATCAACGCGCTTTAAGATATAATACTTTCTGCAAATACTCAAAAGATATTT
>JBNMLW010000171.1:0-2800 GCA_050875025.1 Alphaproteobacteria bacterium | reverse complement strand
GACCAACGCGGCTTTTTTCAATGCCATTGATGTCGAGCGGAATGTGATGTTTATCATCTTGACGCTGATTATTTTGGTTGCGGCGTTTAATATTATCACCGGTCTGATTATGCTGGTGAAAGACAAAGGACGCGATGTGGCAGTTTTGCGCACCATGGGAGCGACCAAAGGAATGATTATGCGCATATTCTTTATGGATGGAGCGTTTATCGGCGTGGTCGGCACGGCTTTGGGGCTGGTACTGGGATTGTTGTTCTGCCACAATATTGAGGCTATCCGGCAGGGGCTGCAAACCTTAATGGGACGCGATTTGTTCTCTGCTGAAATATATTTCCTGTCCAAACTTCCGGCCAAAGTAGATAATTTGGAGGTTTTGACTGTGGTGGTAATTTCTTTGCTGTTGTCATTTTTGGCAACATTGTATCCGGCGTATCGCGCCGCAAAAATGGATCCGGTGGAGGCTTTGCGCTATGAATAATCAAACTCCGACTTTGGAATTGAAAAATCTGCACCGTTCGTTCAAGCAGGGTGGGCAGACATTGGAAGTTTTGCGCGGTATAAATCTGAATATCGGCAAAGGTGAGGTTGTGGCGCTTATCGGTCCCAGCGGTGCCGGAAAGCCAACTTTGCTGCAAATTGCCGGATTGTTGGAGCAGCCGACTAAAGGCGAGATTTTTCTGGATGGGCAGAAATGCTCCAAGCTCGGTGATGCCATGCGTACTTCTTTGCGCCGCGATTATTTGGGATTTGTGTACCAATATCATAATTTGCTGCCGGATTTTGACGCGGTAGAAAATGTAATGATGCCGTTGCTGATTGCCGGCATAAAGCCTGATATGGCGCGGGAACGGGCAGAAAGGCTGCTTAAGCGTCTGGGGCTGGCAAAACGCTTGAAACATCGTCCGGCAGAACTTTCCGGCGGCGAGCAGCAGCGTGTGGCAATTGCCCGCGCACTGGCTAACACTCCTAAATTATTGTTGGCCGATGAGCCGACCGGCAACCTTGATCCGCAGACTTCAGCGGTGGTGTTTGCCGAACTCATTGCCATTGTCAAAGAAACCGGTTTGTCGGCTTTGGTGGCAACTCACAATATGGAACTCGCCCGCCAGATGGATCGAATTGTATATCTGCAAAACGGTCAATTGGTGGAAGCTGGAGGGAGCAATTCTAAGAATTTTTATTGATAGGCGAATTTAGGCAAGCTCGCAAGAGCGCTGCCTAATCGTAAAAATAAGAAAAAGCTGAAAATTCATGTACTATTGTGTACACTAGGATTTTCAGCTTTTTCATTTTTACTTCTATTCAGCGGCTCTATCGAGCTTGCTGGAGATTGTGGAGGGCGCGTTATCCTCTTTAATTGTCATTCTCGGGCTTGACCCGAGAATCCAGGTTAACCAATCAGCTATATTATCACCTGGATTACCCAGTCAAGCTGGGTAATGACAGTTAGGGGAAAATTGAAATAAGCCATTTTAATATCAAGATAAAGATGGATTGCTTCGGTTCATTGTCATTCACCTCGCAAAGACACAAGATATGTTAAGCTGGGTAATGACTGTTATGAGAAAACGGGAATTTTCGCGATGCTCAGAGTACAGATTTTGGGTTAGAGAGTAATATATAACGCAAAAAACCGCCCACGATGGGGCGGTTTTTGAGAAGCGGGCTTCTTATTCGCCAATCTTGCTGTCGAATGTAAGTTCTTCGCCGGTCTGCGCATAAGCGTCAACCGCGCGGGCAGCTTTTTTGGACAGGGCGATACAGCCGGGGCCGGATACGCAGCCGCCTTCGCAGCACATAACCTCAAGCATGTTGTTTTCACAGCCTTTGGCGGCATAGCGTTTAAGCAATTTGATGTTATCTTTAGTCAGGCCGTCAATAGTTTCCGGCTTGATTGCAAATTTATCTCCGACCAGGCTGGCAACCGCACCGGCAACTCCGCCGGTAACCGGGAATTTGCGGCCTTGAGCATGAGAGATTTTGGTGAACGGCTGTTCAGCGCATTCATCAACATTGATGCCGGCAGCAGCCAACATAGCGCCAAGTTCTTCAAAGGTCAGAACATAGTCAACATCTTTATCCCATTCTGCCTCGGCTCGTTTGGCCAAGCACGGGCCGACGAATACGGCAACGCAGTCGGGCATTTCTTGTTTTACCAATTCCGCGGTATAGTACATCGGGGTTTTGGTGCTGGAAACATAGGGCTGGATTTCAGGGATGTGAACCTGAGCGGCTCGGAAATATGCCGGACAGCAGGAAGTAGTCATAAACGGTTTGCCTTCTTCCATACGCTCAATAAATTCGGCGGCCTCTTTTTGAGTGGTGATATCAGCGCCGACGGCAACTTCAATCACATCGCTGAAGCCGAACTGTTTGAGCGCGCCGACTAAACTATTGAGCGAACCGGGGAATTGTCCGGAAATTGCCGGTGCCAGCATGGCAACAACTTTTTTGCCGTTTTCTTTAATCTCTTTCATAACGTCAATCATCTGAGAGCGTTCGACAATGGCGCCAAACGGGCAAGAAGCCAGGCATTTGCCGCAAGAGATGCATTTTTCGGTATCAATATGTTCTTTGCCTTTTTCATCTTTGGTGATGGCTCCGACCGGGCAGGCTTCCTCACAAGGAACCGGAATTTTGACAACCGAATGATAGGGGCAGACTTCGTAACATTTGCCGCAGTTTACGCACAAATCATGATCAATGCGGGCTTGGCCGTTGACAATGCTGATTGCCTGTTTGGGACAGTTCAGACGGCAAGGCTGAGCAAAGCATCCGCGGCAGACGTTGGTGATTACAT
>JBNMLW010000170.1:0-2800 GCA_050875025.1 Alphaproteobacteria bacterium | reverse complement strand
ATTGAGATTTCACCGCAAGCCACTCCTCCGGTATGTAAAGTTTTAGACTTCGGCAAATATAAATATGAAATGCAAAAGCGCAAAGCCGAAGCCAAGAAGAATCAAAAAGTTGTTGAAATTAAAGAGCTTAAACTCCGCCCGATGATTGATAAACACGACTATGAAGTCAAGGTCAAACAAGCCAAAAAGTTTTTGAGCGAAGGCAACAAGGTCAAATTTACTATGCGCTACAAAGGCCGCGAGCTCAGCGCCAATGACATGGGACGCACTGTTTTGATGCGCTTGCTTGAGGATTTGGACACCGCAGCCAAACTCGAGTCAGAGCCCAAGCTTGAAGGCAAACAGATGATGATGGTTGTTGCCCCGGCATAAGCGCCGATTCTTTTTAATAACATGCCCGCCTTTTCCGGCGGGTTTTGTTTTGGTATAAAATCTTCTGCACAACACTTATATATTAATGGCATTTCGGCAACGATATATTATATTAAAAACCATGATGAAAGATATAAAAGACCTTACTAAAGAAGAAGCAAGCGCCGAACTGGCTTATTTGGCTGCCGAAATGGCCAAAGCCGATGCCGCTTATTACCAAAATGACGATCCGTATTTGAGCGATGCCGAGTATGATCGTCTGAAACACCGCAACTTAGATATTGAGGCGCGTTTTCCCGACCTCATCCGTCCGGACAGTCCGTCCAAGCGAGTCGGATCTGCCGTCAAAAGCGGATTCTCCAAGGTTGCCCATCGTTTTCCGATGCTTTCTTTAGCTGATGTCTTTTCCATGGCTGAAGTCGAAGATTTTATTATGGGCGTCAAACGGTTCTTAAACACTGCGGAAGATATCCCCTTTATGAGCGAACCCAAAATTGATGGCCTATCTTTTTCCGCCCGTTATGAAAATGGTTTATTTGTACAGGGCGCTACTCGCGGCGACGGTACTGTCGGTGAAGATATCACCGAGAATCTGAAGACGATTCGCCAATTGCCGCTCAAGATTGAAAATGCTCCCAAGGTATTGGAAGTGCGCGGCGAGGTTTACATGTCTAAAGCCGACTTTTTTGCCCTCAATCAAAAATACGAAGCCGAAGGCAAAAAAACTTTTGCCAACCCGCGAAACGCCGCCGCCGGCTCTCTGCGCCAGCTTGATCCCAGAATCACCGCCGAACGCAAGCTGAGCATTTTTGCCTATACCTGGGGTGAAGTATCAGAACGGGTGTGGGATTCGCAAGAAGACTTTTTCAACCACCTGCGCAATTGGGGGTTTCCTACTAACCCTAACAACACTTTGTGTCGCAGCGTTCGGGAAATTGAAGAAAGTTTTGCCCGCCTGATGGAAATCAGAGCATCCCTGCCCTATGATATTGACGGCGTTGTTTATAAAGTAAACTCCATCGCCCTGCAGGAAAGATTGGGCTTTTTGACTCGCACTCCGCGCTGGGCTGTAGCTCACAAGTTTCCGGCTGAACAAGCTCTGACCACTGTTAACAATATCCGGATTCAGGTTGGGCGCACCGGCGCACTGACTCCGGTCGCCGATTTGGAGCCGATAAATGTCGGCGGAGTTATTGTTTCTCACGCCACTCTGCATAATGAAGATGAAATCAAGCGGAAAGACATTCGCATTGGTGATACGGTTGTAATCCAACGCGCCGGCGATGTAATTCCGCAAATTGTCAAAGTGATACTTGAAAAGCGCCGTCCGGATTCGCCGGAATTTGAATTTCCGCACACTTGTCCGCAATGCGGCGCCCACGCAATCCGCGAGGAAGACGAGGCTGTTCGCCGCTGCACCGGAGGATTATCCTGTCCGGCACAGGCTGTAGAGCGTATGATTCATTTCGTATCGCGTGATGCTTTTGATATTGCCGGCCTGGGCGATAAAATCATTGAAGATTTTTATCACGCCGGATGGCTGCGCACGCCGGCAGATATTTTCACCTTGGAAGAACGTAACCGCGGCGGCGATGATTTATTTTCCGCCGGCGAGGGAATACATCTGGAGCGTAAGGAAGGCTGGGGTAAAAAATCTGTAGAAAATCTGTTTGCCGCCATCAATGCCAAGCGCAAAATCAGTCTGCCCCGCTTTATCTATGCCCTTGGTATCAGACAAGTCGGCGCCGCCACATCATTACTGCTGGCCAAACACTACAACCGCTTTGAAAACTTTATGCAGGATATGATCAATAAAGAAACCGGAAATTTAGTATCAATCGACGGCATTGGTCCCTCAATGGCCACCGATATGGTTGAGTTTTTTCAAGAACCGCACAATATTACAATTATCAACCGCCTTTTGCATGAAGTAGAAGTTGAAGAATTTATTGACACCGCTAACTATGATTCGCCGTTATCAGGCAAAACTGTTGTTTTTACCGGCACCTTAGAGCAGATGACTCGTTCCGAGGCCAAGGCCAAAGCTCAAAACTGCGGCGCTAAAGTTGCCGGCTCAGTATCAAAGAACACCGATTATGTTATTCAGGGTGCTGATGCCGGTTCCAAAGCAGCCAAAGCCGCCGAACTTGGCATTAAAGTCTTGAGTGAAGCCGAATTTATGGATTTGCTAAAATAGACACCACCGAAACCGGTGAGCCACCGGTGGCGCTCGGCCAAGCAAGCGCTTGGAGTCAGTGCGAACGCGCACAGCGATAAGCAAGCTGTTACTCACCCGCGCGGCGGGCGGCGCTAACTTGGCTGTTACTCACAACTCACTATGTTCGTTGTTCGAGATTGTGCCCATTTCACTCGTCAGACTCCGTCATTGCGCGAACGGCGTATGCCGTGAGAAGCAATCCATCTTTAT
>JBNMLW010000169.1:0-2801 GCA_050875025.1 Alphaproteobacteria bacterium | reverse complement strand
ATGGTATTCGGACCGTCAGACAAAGCTTTGTCCGGGTTCTCATGAGTTTCCATAAATACGGCGGCCACACCTACGTCAACCGCAGCCCGCGCCAAAACCGGAGCAAACTCACGCTGACCGCCGGTAGAAGCACCGTTGCCGCCCGGCTGCTGAACTGAGTGAGTGGCATCAAAGATAACCGGACAACCGGTATCGCGCGCCATTTGCGGAAAACCGCGCATATCAACAACCAGGGTATTGTAGCCAAAACTGGTGCCGCGCTCGGTTATGCAGACATTAGGATTGCCGCTGTCGGTCACCTTTTTGACAATGTTTTTAACATCCCAAGGAGCCAGAAACTGCCCTTTTTTAACATTTACGATTTTACCGGTGCGGGCGGCGGCAACCACCAAATCGGTCTGGCGGCACAAAAATGCCGGAATCTGCAGCATATCTACATGTTTGGCAACTTCTTCACACTGCCAGGTCTCATGAACATCTGTAACAATCGGAATATTGTTATAAAGTTTTTTAATCTCATCAAAAGTACGCATACCTTCTTCAAGACCGACGCCGCGGGCACCGTTGATAGAAGTGCGGTTAGCCTTATCAAAAGAGGCCTTAAAAACATAGTTCATCCCTAATGCGGAGGTAATCTCCCGCATAGCGCCGCAAATATCAATAGCGTGCTGGCGGCTCTCAATTTGGCATGGTCCGCAGAGCAAAGACAACGGAAGTTCGTTACCAATTTCAAAATCGGCAATTTTGATTGTTTTTTGTTCCATTTTTTTACCTTTCAATAAACATGCCCTAAGGCTAACAGCATTTTATGAAATTGACAACAGGATAAAATAAAATCCCCAAGCGGGGATTCTATAAAATGTCAGTTAATAGCAATGCGCGTCCAGATAAACATTACATTGCCGTCATTTTTCAGCCCCGGAACATAAGCCGCTTGCAGGGCAACACGCTTATATTCAATACCGGCCAACGGCAGCGGCGCCGGAACTGGAATATATGCCCACTCGCTGCGCTGGGTCACACCCAGAGTATAGCCCAGCCCTACTCTGAAATCGCGGTTGCAATTAACAAACCAGTTCTTCATCCAGGCATAGCCGAAAAATGTTTCAAAGTGCTTGTTGGAATCCTTGAAGCCCATGGCATAGAGCGAATGCCAATTGCCATGCTCGTCAAAGCGGGATTTGCCCAAACCAAAGCCCCACGGGTTTTCGTTATATTTATCAATATGTTCCTGATCGTAGGTCAGGCGGTTGTGCCAGGCATAAAGCGGAATATACGCGTCATATTCCTGCGAATCCCAAGTAGCAGAAACATCTTGTTTGAGTTGTTGCCAGTATTCGGCAAAACCGGCGTTGGCCGAATTTGCATAAAACATAAGCAGAAGTGTGTATATAAGTATCTTTTTCATAAGGCCTTTTATATACTTATTTTTTGTAATAGCAATAGTTTTTTGATGCTTTGTTATAGAAATATAGTTGTTTTTGTACCCTATGTAAATCGCCTAGCTTGGTAAGTTCGCCAAGCTCACCAGGCTCACTAACCACGCCATCAGCCTACTTTCCCTCGACGGAGCGCGAGTAATATTTATAAAAAAATAATGCTTTGTAAGTCTTCCCCATCGACGGGGGAAGATTTAGATGGGGGTGAAATTATAGCCTATTAAAACAGTTTCAACACCGCCTGTGCGGCTTGGCTGGCTAATGATAGAGAGTTGACAGCTAATTGTTGCCTTGTTTGCAATGCTAGCATATTGGCTGACTCTTCATTCATATCCGCCAGCGTTAACTTATCCGCGCCCTCGGTAAGGATATTTATCAAATTCTCAGTAAAATCTTGTCTGGTTTGAATGATGTTATAGTTATTGCCCAGCTCGCTATCGACTTTGCGTAAGGTTGAGACTGCCGACTTCAGCTGTTCAATGCTGGCCTTGATATCGCTTAAAGTCTCCCACTGTGCGGCGCCCAAGCCTAATGCCGCGGAGCTTATATCCGTGCCCTTAATCTCATAAGAATGGCTGCCATTTTCATTGAATGTAACTTTAAGGCTGTCGCCTCTAATTAAATTTATTCCTTGATAGCTGCTGTCTGAGATTAGCTGGTCGTATGCGTTGAGAGCTGTGGTAAATTGTTTAGCGTACGAGCTTGTTGAAACATCCAATGCCTCGACCTGGCGATTGCTGACGGAGATATCTCCGCGGCTGTTCATCGCATGCGATAACAGCCGGCTTTGCGTTGTATAGTAATAGTCGTTAATATCGGTGATATTGGTACCATGGTAGTTGCCCTGTTCGTCCCTGTAGGCGCTGTTTTACCATTTGCTGGTACCGATGTCCTTGAGCGCAATAATTGTCGCTGAGGTGCCATCCTCGCTGATGTGGGTGATGATGCCGGCCGCCTGCTTGCTCCCGTCATAATCCTCGGCTGAGCCCCAAGTTTTATCGGCGTACATAACATCGCCAATTTTTGGCGCGGCTGCGCCGCCGCTACCGCCTTCGGCGGAAAGGGTTAAAGGGTTAAAGCAATTTTCTAAAAGCTGGAGAGGCCGAACGTAGTTATGGCGAGCCATATCGGTGTAAGTACGATCGCCACCAGTTGTACCGAATAACCAAGAACCGCAACTATTGAACTCGGAAGACGACCAATACCAGCTGTTGGTTAATGCCTTAGCATCTACGCCTTTGTCTTGTAAAGCTTTAAGTGCAGCATTAATTTTGGCCTTATTATCACCAACAGCACCGCTGGTACCGCCTCCAGTCGTCATATCCATGGCATCATAATCATAGCCGTACAGGTCAGTCCATT
>JBNMLW010000168.1:0-2873 GCA_050875025.1 Alphaproteobacteria bacterium | reverse complement strand
GTAATCCCGAAGTTTTTAGACTTCGGGATTTTTTTTATTCAAAGGCAATTCAAATGTATTTCAACAAAAATTGGACGGACAGCCTGGTGCTGCCCGATGGCTCGGTCGTGTCTTCTAACTCCGAGCTGGAACGATATATGCGGGAGCACAATGTCTCCCTCTCACGAGATTATTCCGACAGCTGGCTCAACAACCGGCGCCGGCATAATGAAAAAGTTCAGAGAGCGCAGTTGTTCTCTGACTTCATTCAACAATACAAAAGGAGTATCTGGAAATGACAACTGAACTGAGAGAAGAACTTGAACGTCATATGACCGTGCCGTAGCGGCCGCCGCCGAGAAGGAGCGGCACACTGAGCCGGAAATTGCCGATGTTTTGCCGGAGCCTGCCGAAGATTATTCTGAGGCGCCGCGTTCTTACAAAAAAGAATATGCCGAAACCTTCAAAACGCTGCCGCCTGCCATGCGCAAATATTTGCACGAGCGGGAAAGCGAAACTGAAAGAGGTTTTTCGCGTATTAACAATGAGCTCAACAACCGCCGCTGGATAGATGATGTTTATGCGTCTCGCGCCGAGCGGTTGGGGCGTTTGGGCATTAGCAAAGCCCGAGATTGGGTAGAGGCCATGGCGCGGATAGATGATGCGCTGGATACTGACCCGAATGCGGCTTTGCGGCAGTTGGCGCAGATTTATGGCGTAAATCTGTCTTCTTCCGCTGCTCCGGATTTCAGCAAAGAGTTTTCTCCTTTGCTGGAGAGGCTGAATGAGCTTGATCGCAAGTTCGGCTGTTTTGTCGATGACTATAAGGCCAAATCTCAGGATGAAGAGCAGATTGCCGAGAGCAAAAAAGCCCGCGAGGCTTCGTTTGCTCCCAAAGGCAAAAACTCAAGCCGAGATTTGTCTGAGCTCACCACTCGCGAGGTCTTGGAGCTCAAGTTCGCCGATTATGACGAATAGTCGTCGTTTTTTGTGTTTAACTTTTAATTTAAAGGAAAAATGAACTATGTCTAACCCTGATTTTAGTGAAATTTTGACATCTACCATTGAGAGCCGCACCGGCAAATTGGCCGACAACATGAGCAATAACAATGCGCTGTTGAGCCGTCTTAAAGCCAAAGGCAAAATTCGCTCGATTCGCGGCGGTTCAAAAATTATTGAGGAACTGGAGTATGGCGAAGGCGATATGACCTGGTATTCCGGCTATGATACCATTACCTATACCCCCAAACAATTGTTTACCGCTGCCGAATACAGCCTTAAGCTTTGTGCGGTTCCGGTTGCCATCAGCGGTGAGGATTTGCTCAAAAACTCCGGCCGCGAGCGAGTGATTGATTTGTTTGAAAAACGCGTTGAAAACGCTGTCAAAACTATGTGCAACAAAATGTCTGCCGCCATTTACGGCGATGGCACCGGTTCTTCTGGCAAGGAGATTGGCGGCCTTAAGCTGCTGGTGGCCGATAATCCGAGCACCGGTACTGTCGGCGGCATTAACCGCGCTACTACCGGCAATGAGTTTTGGCGCAACAAGTCAACCAAGATGTCTGAGGCTTTGAGCAGCGCCAATATTCAGTCAGCCATGGATAAAATGTATATGTCGCTTTGCCGCGGTACCGATAAACCGGATTTGATTATTTGCGGCAATGATTTGTATGGTATTTATGAATCAACATTGTTGCCGCAGCAGCGTTTTGCCGACAATAAATTGGCCGATGCCGGATTTTCTACCATCCGTTTCAAAGGCGCTGATTTGGTGTGCGATGGCGGTCAAGGCGGCAATTGCCCGGATGACAAAATTTACTTTCTTAATACCGATTATTTGTATTTGCGCCCGCACAAGGACCGCGATATGAAAGTGATCGGCGGCGAGCGTATGTCTGTTAATCAGGATGCTCTTTACAAGATTATCGGCTGGGCCGGCAATATGACCATGTCTAATGCCGCCTTGCAGGGTGTATTGATTAACAAGAGCGCAGATACCGCTTCGGCAGCGTCTGGCCTCAACGACTAAACACTGAAGCAACCCCACAACAAAGAGCCTTTCCCCGTTGCTGAGGAAAGGCTCTTTTTTTAATTTATCTATCTGTATAAGGAAACAAAATGGGAAGATATCTCAATTCTCTTGGCTATTCGCCTGAGGAAGAAGAACGTATGCACCGGCAGGCTTGTCAGGTGTATGATAACAATATTGCCCGCAATTCGGCTCAAATCTCGCAGCAAAATGCAAACCCCGTAAATAATCAAAGTTCTCAGCCGAGTCTGATGGACAAAGCTGTGTATGGTGCCAACGCTGCATTACAGGGACTTTCATTCGGCTTTGCCGATGAGCTGGAGGGTGTAGCCAGTGGACTAGGATATGGTTTTGGCAGTCTGATTCCCAGATGGAACAAAACCGGAGAGTCTTTTTATGACGCGTTTAAGCGCGGATACACGCAAACTCGAGATCTACGCCGCCAACAGCTGCAGGAAGGATACGAAAAAGCTCCGTTCATTACTCACGGAATGGAAACCCTCGGAGCTGTTGTCAGTCCGTTGAACAAAATCGGTCAGATTTCAGAGTTTGCTCCGCGATCTGCCCAATTAGCCAACGGTGTAAAAAAAGCCATTGGTGGTGGCGCTGCTTATGGTTTAGGGGCAGGCGAGGGTGATATAGTCGACCATAGCAAAAATATTGCGTATAGCGCTGCTGGCGGATTTATGGGTAACAAATTTGCTAACTGGGCAAAACCGGTTACATCAGCGATGTTTATGAATAAAACAGCTCGTGGTCTTGCCAACAGCGCGGTAGAAAATATTGCCGGCAATACATATTCATCTGGAGCCAAAAATTTAGAAGAATATTTACGTCAACGCTACGGATTTTAGTTGTATTAAAT
>JBNMLW010000167.1:0-2885 GCA_050875025.1 Alphaproteobacteria bacterium | reverse complement strand
CATTTCACCTTGGCTGCCCAATGTGTGCCGCTACAAACCCAGCTGCTCGGAATATTTTATTCAGGCCGTGCAAATCCACGGCGTATTAAAAGGCTCTTATTTGGGAATCCGGCGAATTTTGCGCTGTCATCCCTGGGGCGGACAAGGTTATGATCCGGTACCGCCCAAAAAATCTGAAAAATGATTTAAGTGCTTGCCTTAGCAAAGAAAGTATACTACATATAAGCAAGTTATAAGATTGAAGAACAAGGAGTTTTCGGTTCATGAGAGAAGAGACTAAAAGCCTGTATATTGCCATTGTGCTGTCATTGGTTGTGATTTTGGCTACAAACTGGCTGTTTCCTAAGCAAAATCCGACGGAAGAAGAAACCGCACCGGTTGAGCAGGTAGAAGTAAAAACTGCTGAGACTGCCCCGGCACAGGAAAAAAACAATCTGCCGATTGCCGATGTTTTGAAATCTGACAAACGGGTACAAGTCAGCAACGGCGCAATCAGCGGCTCTATCCGCCTTAAGGGCGCCCGTTTTGATGAGCTGAACCTCACCCGCTATAAACAAACTTTGGCGGAAGACAGCGCGGATGTAAACTTATTCTCTCCGGCCGGCACGGCGGCTTCGTATTATGCGGAATTTGGCTGGCTGGGCACCGATAACTCTCTAAAACTGCCGAATGAAGATACTGTTTGGCAGCTGAAAGGCAGCAAGCTTACGCCGCAGACCCCGATCATTTTGGAGTGGAACAACGGACAAGGCCTCAAGTTTGTCCGCAAGATTTCGGTTGATGACAACTACCTCTTCAGCATTGAGCAAATTGTTGAAAATAACACCGGCAAAGATATTACTCTTTATCCATACGGTTTGATTAACCGCGAATCTCCGGAGGCTGATGGCAATGCCCGCGTGGTGCATGAGGGCGTGGCCGGCGTGTTGGATTCCACCTTAAAAGAAACCAAGTTCAGCTGCCTGTAAAAGGACAAAAAAGAAGAATTTACCTCAACCGGCGGCTGGGCGGGTTTTTCGGATCACTACTGGCTGAGCGCGCTGATTTTGGATAACAATCAGCAAAGCCGCGTAAAATTTTCCGAGACCGGAAAAGACACCTATCAGACAGACTTTGTCGGACAAGGGATTAACATTGCCAATGGCACGGTCGGCACCTCTGCCAGCAAGTTCTTTGCCGGAGCCAAAGAAATCAGCCTGCTTGACGCCTATACCAAGCAGCACCATATTGAAAAATTTGATTTGGCGGTAGACTTCGGCTGGTACTACTTTTTGACCAAACCTTTCTTCTATATTTTGGACTTTTTCTACCGGATTATCGGCAATATGGGATGGGCAATTTTGCTGTTTGCCGCGCTGCTGCGTCTGGCAATGTTCCCGATTGCCAATAAGTCTTATGAGAGCATGTCCAAGATGAAGAAGGTTCAGCCTAAAATTCAAGACCTGCAAAACAAATACAAGGACGACAAAATGAAATTGCAGGCCGAGATGATGAACCTCTACAAAAAAGAGAAGATCAATCCGGCATCGGGTTGTCTGCCGATGTTGATTCAGATTCCGGTATTTTTCTCATTGTACAAGGTTTTGAACATTGCCATTGAAATCCGTCATGCGCCGTTCATCGGCTGGATTAAAGACCTGTCAGCTCCGGATCCGCTGACCCTGTCGGTAATTACCCATTTGCCGGTTCCCGGCTTTTTGGATATCGGAATCTGGCCGATTATTATGGGGGCGACCATGTACATCCAGCAAAAGCTGAATCCGGCGCCGACCAACAAAGATCAGGCCAGAATGTTTGCCCTGATGCCGCTGGTATTTATGTTTATGCTGGGGCACTTTGCATCAGGGTTGGTTATCTATTGGGCTTTGAGCAATATACTCTCGATTATTCAGCAAAAAGTGATTATGAAAAAAGTCGGAGTTAACTAATGGCTTTTGAGCAACCGGAATTTAGCGCTGAGCAAATTACCGCCGCCCGCAAACTATTTGCCGGCAAATGCGAGTTTGTGCTCGGAGTGGCAAGACTGGAGCAGCTGCCGTTGTCAGAGTGGCCGGAGATTGCGTTTGCCGGACGCTCCAATGTCGGCAAATCCAGCCTGATAAATGCGGTAACCGGCAAAAAAGGCCTGGCAAAAACTTCTAATACTCCGGGGCGCACTCAGCAGCTTAATTACTTTAATCTGGCGGATAAAATGCATATTGTAGACCTGCCCGGCTATGGCTATGCCGAGGCTCCGGAGAGCACGGTGCGCCAATGGCAAAAGGTTATTTTTGCTTATCTGCAGGGCAGAGTTAATCTCAAGCGCGTGTTTGTGCTGATTGATTCGCGCCATGGCATCAAAAAATCTGATCGGGAAATTATGGAGCTTCTGGATAAAGCGGCAGTGACTTATCAGCTAGTCTTGACTAAGGCTGATAAGATAAGCATGGCGGCGCTGCAAAAGGTTAAAGCTGATTTGGAAACTGAAGTTAGTAAGCATGCGGCGGCATATTCAACCGTTTTAGCCACCAGCTCAGAGAAAAAAATCGGCATAGATTTGCTGCAAGCCGAAATCGCATCTTTATTGTAATTTGAATATGGAGAAGCTGAGCAGCGCTGCCGAAGCCGGCAGTGGCAGTGCGAACGCGCACAGCGATAAGCAAGCTGTTACTCGCCCGCGCGGCGGGTGGCGCCAGGCAGCGCCTGGAGGCATAAGCAAGCTGTTACTCACAACTCACCTTGTTCGTTGTTCGACCAAGCAAGCGCTTGGAGGCAGTGCGAACGCGCACAGCGATAGGCAAGCTGTTACTCACAACTCACTGTGTTCGTTGTTCGAGATTGTGGCCATTTCACTCGTCAGACTCCGTCATTGCGAGGTGAACGTTAGTGAACCGAAGTAATCCATT
>JBNMLW010000166.1:0-2908 GCA_050875025.1 Alphaproteobacteria bacterium | reverse complement strand
GTGTTTAGTTACGGCGAGGGCATCATCCACGGTTTGCAACAGTTTTTATATTTGTCAAAACAGCAAAGACAGTTGGTGTTTGCCTATTTGCTAAAGCCGCTGCGGGTGTTTTTGCACCAAACATTGCGGGAAAGAACCGGTGGCAATGATTTGCGGTTTGCGCAATTGCGGGGTATTTGGGATTCTGGGCGGCAAAAACTTTGCCCGATAACGGTCTATATGTCGGCCAATACCAAAACATCAAAATTTGTCAGCCGTTTGTTTGTGGAAATGTTGGTGCATTTTGGTATCCTGAATACTCCAACAACGGATGGTTTGCCAATATTGCTGGTGGCGGATGATGCCGGACAGATGCTGCGCCTGAATGAATTGGCCAAGTGCGTTGCCGGCGGGCCAAGCCGCAATACCTCGGTTTTGCTGTTGTGCAACAGCCTTAGCCTAATGGAAAGAAACTACGGGCGGGAGATATTGGAAGGTTTGGTTGCCAACACCAACTATAAAATCATTATGGCGGAAAACAGCGCCAAAATGAGCCGGTTGTTGGATAAATTGGCAATTTTTGCCACCAGTTCGGTACAGATACCGGCAGGAGGCAAAAGGATTTTTAAGTCCAAAAAACATGTTGCCGACGCTAATTATTATCATCGGTTGGCTAACTATCTGAGAGTTAAAAGCAATCTGAAGGTTGAAACAAAAGGGTATCAGCTTTTGTTGGCGGAAGGGTATTATCATCTGCCGGTGCTGACAAACAATATTCATTTTTTGCGCGATGATAATTTTAGGGGCAAAGCAACTGTTGATGCGGCGTATTTTATTGATAATTCAATATATAAACAGCGTAATTTGCAAGATGAAACCGTGCCGGACATTAACGATGTTTTGACTGACGCGGACACAGGAATAGATGATGAAATCGAGCTTGACCAATATATAAAAGTTGAGCTTGACGAGGCGCAAAAAAACGTGTCGGAAGATAATAAAATCGAAACAGTGATGATTAATGACATTTCGGAAAAATGGCAAAGAATTTCAACCGCTAAAAAAGAAACGGAAAAGCAGGCTCAAGATGAATGGTGGATGAATGAAAATGCCTTTGGCACCGGTAGTGAAGATGCGCCGCAAAATCCGTTTGCGCTTAAAAAATAACTGTAAATTATGATTAAATTCTGTTATGCTTTGCAGGAATGAAACGAATCGGTGAAGCATGGAAGATACTCTTTTTTCTACACAGGTAAAACGCCCGCTGGCAGACCGGCTGCGCCCGCAAACTTTGGCAGAAGTTGTGGGGCAGGATCAGGTTGTGGGAGAAAATGCCCCGCTAGGCAGAATGGTGCGGGCCAAAAAAATATCTTCTTTTATTCTTTGGGGGCCTCCGGGCTGCGGCAAAACAACAATTGCCCGCTTGATTGCTGAAAATACCAATCTTTATTTTGAGCAGATTTCCGCGGTGTTTTCCGGTGTGGCGGATTTGAAACGGGTGTTTCAGTATGCTCAGGAGCGCAGAGCCAACCAGGGCAAGGGGACTTTGCTGTTTGTAGATGAAATTCACCGCTTTAACAAATCGCAGCAGGACGGATTTTTGCCGTATGTAGAGGACGGCACTATAATTTTGGTGGGGGCAACTACCGAGAACCCATCGTTTGAGCTTAATGCCGCGCTGCTCTCGCGTTGTCAGGTATTTGTGCTGAACCGGTTGAGCGTTGAAAATTTTGAAGAGCTGCTGCAGCGCGCCGAAAAAGAAGAAGGGCGCAAACTTCCGGTTGATGCGGAGGCGCGGGAATTTATGAAAGAAGTGGCCGACGGCGACGGACGCTATATCTTGAATCTGGCGGAAAGCGTGTGGAACTATGCGCAGGGCGGAGAGATTTTTGATAAAGACAGCATTATGAAGATTATCCGGTCTCGGGCGCCGGTATATGACAAAGGGCGGGACGGACACTATAATTTGATTTCGGCAGTGCATAAATCATTGCGCGGTTCAGATGTGGACGCGGCGTTGTATTGGGTGGCCAGAATGCTGGAATCCGGCGAGGATCCCAAATATTTGCTGCGACGGATGACCAGATTTGCGGTGGAAGATGTGTCTTTGGCAGACCCTAATGCGGTTACTCAGGCGATTGCCTGCTGGGAAACTTATGACCGTCTGGGTTCTCCGGAAGGAGATTTGGCAATTATGCAGCTGGCAGCTTATTTGGCAACGGCGCCGAAATCTGTCGGCGTGTATAAGGCAATGTATGCGGCCAGAGATTTGGCGCGTCGCACCGGTTCTTTGATGCCGCCGAAAAATATTTTGAATGCTCCGACCAAACTGATGAAACAGTTAGGCTACAGTGAGGGTTATGAATATGACCCCGATTGTGAAGACGGTTTTTCGGGAGCCAATTATTTTCCGGACGGAATGAAACGGGTTAAGCTCTATTATCCGGTTGACCGCGGTTTTGAACGCGAGGTAAAAAAACGGGTTGAATATTTTGATAAGCTGCGCGCCGAAAAACAGGCGGCCAAAAAAGCGGAGAAAAAGAATTGATTTTGCTTTCTGAAGAAGAACAAAAAAAATTTTCTGCCCGTTGTCAGGCTAAAGCGCTGCAGGGCAAAGAGCCGGCGGAGAATCCGGTTTTTACGTTTTTGACGGGAGCTAAGGGCAGCGGCAAAACTACATTGGCTCGCAAGCTGCCTAATACGGTTTTGGCTTCAGCCGATGATATAATTTGCGATTATTTTAAGGCCGCCGGAGTAGATCCCCGAACCTACGAATATGATGATGCGGAGAGAGCCTTTTTTGCCAGAACGCTTAATGATGTCTTTATGGCGGCGATAAGAAATAAATGCAATATCGCTTATGATACCGGATTAACCGATCATAGCGATAAACTGATGCAGAGAATGCAAAAATTCGGCTATGATGTTG
>JBNMLW010000165.1:0-2944 GCA_050875025.1 Alphaproteobacteria bacterium | reverse complement strand
TGGTGATTGTGACTTTCCTGATGGTTAGCCGGATTCCGACAATATCTACCAAAAGGCTGAAAGTTCCTACTTATATGTTTATGCCGCTGATGCTGATTGTGGCGCTTTTTGCCTCTTTCATTATCACCCAGCCTTGGTTGACCATGGGGGTTATGGTGGCGTTGTACACGCTTTCTATTCCGCTTGGCGTGATGTTCTTTATGCACCAGAAACGAGCGTTTGAAGAGCGCGGCAAATAAATTAAAATCCGGATGTTTGAGGCATCCGGATTTTTTTTAACGTACCATGGCAATTTTAAGCGGAGCCGCGGAATATGCCGCAAGCAGCATCTTTTCTGCCTGCAGCGAACGGGTAATGTTTCGTTTGTTGAAAACGGCTTTGCCTCTGCTGCCTAAGCAGGCGTTTTCCAGAACAGTGGAAAATTGCTGCAACGGGTAATTGAAAACGGAGTTGGCATTTTTTTGCGTGATAATACCCATGTGGTGTCCGTTTTCCAAATCCGGCAGACCGTGCTTCTGCCCATTGTCCCAAACAGCAAAGTCCTCGGGCAAATTCAGCGCAATAATGTAGTTGCGCTGGTCTGGCATGGTAGTAATGCGAGCTTGCTGCTGATTGAATGGCAGGTATTTGCTCTGCTCATACAGCTCAGGATTAAACATTTTGATAAATGGTTCTTTGCGGGAACTGTCTTCAGCAAAATTACTCATAAAATGGGCGCCGGAATATTTATTTTCCTGCTGCACCGGCAAAAATGCATAGCTGATTACAAATATATTTTTTAAGGAATCTGATACAGTCTTTTTATCATACATCTGCTCAGCCAATTGCTCAAAGGCATTAATCCAGCGGTGAGCATGGGCAACACCGGCGCAATAGCCCAAAACGGTGATATTGCCGCAATTCTTTTTGAAGGTTTCCGGCGAGTGCGGTCTGCCGGATATAATTTGATTGTCGGCATCAAATTTAATATCTTTGCCGAGGAAATTTACCCAGTTATTTTTTACAAATTCCATATCGGCAGTTTCAAAATAGTTTTGCGGAGAGCGGATGGTTTCCAATGAAAGGGCAAATTTTTCTCCGCGCGGTTGTTCTATCGGAAAATGGCTTAAATACACATCTACCTGCGAACCGAAAATCTCGTGGTTGTCAAGGGTGTGATTAAGATATTTGCTGCTCCATTTTTGCAGTTCCGGTTGAGAGGGAACAATGTGAAACGGCATAGAAATAAAAAGATTGCGGCGCTGCGGGTTGATAGTAAACCCGTCGGCAATAAATTCAGCGTCAGACAAAGTGTTGCGGTTGATAATTTTCCAGAATTTATAATCGCAATGTTCGGTAAAGATGTATCTGCTGTCTTTTATTTTTCCGTTGCAAGAAACAGAATATTTGGCGGCGGCGCGGTAGAGGTCAATCAAATCCGGGTCGCAGGCTTGGGAGTTGCTGAGGCGGCTCAGCGCTTTTTGAGCATCGCGGATATAGCCGCTGAGCTGCAAAGAAAATGTGAGCAGGTTCTTTTCATCGGCAAATTGGCTGCTGCCGCTGACCGGAGGCTGACCCGATTTGGTCAAAAAGCGGTTGATGGCATTTTCAAACAAGCTCACGCGTTTGTTTCTTAAAATGTTGGCAATGGTATTTTTAGCCGCATCCTGATTGTCCTCATCTATCGGTTTGGACAAGACGTTTTTGATATAAGCGTTGCGGATAACTGCGGCTATCGGATTGTTGTTCATATTTTTATCGTTTCTATTGGTTTATATTGATTCGTTACTATAATGTTTTCTGTAACATAAAACAAAAAACGGAGAAGATGGTGTCACTTTTTGATAATAAATATTACAAAGCTGCTGAAAAACCTGAAAAACTGGTGATTTTTATTCATGGTTACAATGGCACGCCGGAGGCAATTGACTATGCAGTTCAAATGCTTAGGGCAAAATTGGATAATGCGGTTATAGTAGTGCCGAGAGCTCCGTTCAAGTGCGAAAAAGATGGGGATAATCTGCAGTGGCTGAGTTTTTATAAGGTTGATCCTGAGGTTAGATTCCGCAATCCGGCGGCTTCGGTTGCTGAAATTTTTGATATTTTTAATCGGTTGGGAGAAGATTTTGCCGCGGTTGCCAAGCAAATGAATGAGTTTATTGATGAACAGCAGAAGTTGTGGCAGATTGATGATGCTCATACCTATATTATGGGATTTTCGCAAGGAGCAATGATTTCTATTTTTACCGCGTTGACGCGTCGTCACCGTTTGGCCGGCTGCGTGGCGGTGGCGGGGATTGTTGCCGGCCGCGATTTGTTGGAAAAAAGTATTGCCTCAAGGCCAAGCTTTTTGTTGCTGCACGGGCGGGATGACGCAACTGTGCAATACAAAACTCTGCCGACAACATTGAAGTGGTTTGAACAACAAAAGCTGGATTTTAAGGTTCTGGAGTTTGATAATTTGGCGCATCGGATGAATGAGGCCGAAATGCAGGCCGCGGCAGATTTTATTAACTCTTAAGGTAAATTTGTTCCAACTCTTTGATTTTGTCGCGGTAAGCAATCGCGGTTTCAAATTCCAGGTTGGCGGCGGCATCCTGCATTTTTTTGTTGTATTCGCGCAAGGTCTTGTCGATATCTTTAATCTTTTCAGCCTGTGACGGTTTGGTATCGACATAGTCTTTGGCGGTCATTTCGCTTAAGGAATCGGAAATTTTCTTTTTGATAGTCTGCGGGGTTATGCCGTGAGCTGCGTTGTAATCAAGCTGTTTTTTGCGGCGGCGGTTGGTTTCATCCAGAGCGGCCTGCAGCGAACGGGTCATATTATCCGCATACAAAATAACTCTGCCTTGAGCATTGCGGGCAGCGCGGCCGATAGTTTGAATAAGCGAACGTTCAGAACGCAAAAAGCCTTCTTTGTCGGCATCCAAAATAGCCACTAGTGAGCATTCGGGAATATCCAACC
>JBNMLW010000164.1:0-2977 GCA_050875025.1 Alphaproteobacteria bacterium | reverse complement strand
CCAAATAGCTAATTAATTTGCCTCAATTTCACCCCCATCTAAATCTTCCCCCGTCGATGGGGAAGACTTACAAGGCACAATCTTCAGCAAGCTCGGATAGTGGTGCAGATAGAGGTATTTAGAAGGCGAGGAAAATTTTAGTGTACAAAGAAGTACATGAATTTTCCTAGACCGAACTAAATACCTCTAGATGTGCCGCTAGACGTGCTTGCCCACTTTGCACTATCTCTAGCAAGCTCGATAGAGCCGCTGAATAGAAGTAAAAATGAAAAAGCTGAAAATCCTAGTGTACATAATAGTACATGAATTTTCAGCTTTTTCTTATTTTTACGATTAGGCAGCGCTCTTGCGAGCTTGCCTATTATGAGTTTTTGTTGATACCAATATGCAACTCTTTCAACTGCTGTTCAGTAACTTCATTCGGAGCTTGCATCATCAGATCTTGGGCTTTGCCGTTGAGCGGAAAAGCGATTACATCGCGGATTACTTCCTCATCCAGCAAAAGCATAATCAAACGATCTACTCCATAAGCAGAGCCTGCGTGCGGAGGAGCGCCAAACTTAAAGGCGCTAATCATACCGCCGAATTTACTGTCAACAACACTGTTGTCATAACCGGCAATTTCAAAGGCCTTGTACATAATATCCGGCTCATGGTTGCGGACTGCGCCGGACAAGAGCTCAACACCATTGCAGACAAAGTCATACTGATAAGCCAAAATATCCAACGGATTTTTATTCAGCAACGCATCCATTCCGCCCTGCGGCATTGAGAACGGATTGTGAGAGAACTCAACCGCGCCGGTTTCTTCATTTTCCTCATAGAACGGAAAATCTACAATCCAGCACATCTTGAAAGAGTTATGGTCAACCAAACCCATCTCTTCGCCAACCTTGTTGCGCAAACGGCCGCTGAACTTATCAAACTTCATCCCCTTGCCAATGATGAACAAGATTGCGTCGCCGTTCTTCGCGCCAAGTTCCTTACTGATTTCCGCCTGCTTATCTTCGTTGAAAAATCTGGCCAAGCCTTTAGCACCTGCCGCCGAAAAAGCAATATATGCCACGCCGCCCATGCCTTCTTCTTTGGCATAGCCGTCAAGTTTGTCAAAGAACGAGCGCGGTTTGTCGCCGGCAGCCGGAACCACCATCGCCTTAACCACCTTGCCTTCTTTGACCATTGAATCATATACGCCGAAACCGGATTCGCCAAAGAACTTAGTAGCATCTTGCAGAATCAGCGGATTGCGCAAATCCGGCTTATCTGAACCATATTCAAACATTGCTTTGCGAAACGGAATATGCACAAACGGAGCCTGGTCAACTTTTTTGCCAAACGCAAATTCATTAAAAATAGTGCCCAAAGTATGTTCAATAACCGCGAACACATCTTCCTGAGTGGCAAAGCTCATTTCCATATCCATCTGATAGAACTCGCCGGGACTGCGATCAGCACGAGGATCTTCATCTCTAAAGCAAGGAGCTATCTGAAAATATTTATCAAAGCCCGAAACCATCAACAACTGCTTAAACTGTTGCGGCGCCTGCGGCAGTGCATAAAACTTGCCGGGGTTCAAACGCGAAGGCACCAAAAAGTCGCGCGCGCCTTCTGGAGAAGAAGCGGTCAAAATCGGAGTCTGATACTCCGTAAAGCCCTGTTCTCTCATCAATTGGCGCGAACGCTCAATAACCTTGGAGCGCAGCAAAATATTGTTGTGGATTCTCTCTTTGCGCAAATCCAAAAAACGATACTTAAGGCGGATTTCCTCCGGAGCATCATCTTCAATCGCCACCTGAAACGGCAAAACCTGCGCTTCAGAATAAATCACCAGCGAACTAACCTTGATTTCAATATCTCCGGTCGGCATATTTTTGTTTACGCTCTCGCGCGCCACAACCTTACCGCTAAAACCGACAACCGATTCCGGACGCAAAGCCTCTACCTTGGCAAACAAATCAGAATTGCTGTCAACCACACACTGAGTAATACCGTAATGATCTCGCAAATCGACAAAGCACAGATTTCCCAAATTGCGTTTACGGTGAATCCACCCTGCCAATTTAACTTCTTTATTAATATCTGCTGCCCGCAGTTCCCCGCAGGTGTGCGTACGATAGCTTTGCATATTTAACCTCTGCTTAAAATTAGTAACCTAGTTTTTCTTTTTATTACTAAAATCCGCCAAAATCAACAGCAAAAGCCAAAAAAAACAGAGCCTGTATAAAACAGACTCTGTTAAATTGCGAAAGCTTAGAGATTTTTATATCTAACCTTTCTAAACTCGACCTTCACGCCAAGTTTTTCAGCCATTTTCAGGACAGCTTCGCTCCAGCCTTTCTCACCGAGAACCGCATTGTCCGGACCACCCTGGCGATTTGCATTCTCTGTGTTGCCGATAATCGCATGAATGGTTCTGTTTTCGTCGCGCTTGTACGTGTGCATCTTGAGGAACACGCTGTTCTCGCGGTAAATTTCCTTTGCCACCGCACGGAACTTTTCCTGCCAAGCAGCAAACCCATCTTCCGGAATCGGTAAATCCATAACAGCACAATCTACAACAAAGTATTTGCACTCATTTCCGAACTTATCGCTCTTGGGCAGAAGATTTTTATCTTCTTCAATCACGTAACACGGATAGAGGCAATAAGTCCGCGCCAGATTCTTCAGAATGTCGAACATTGGACCTTCGCGCTTGCGAATTTCAATGAACATAATTCTCTCGGACCCGCCGATTACCAGGGTTCTTCCTTCTCTCACTTTGGGTGAGAATTGCTGTAACGCACCTTTCACTGCACTGACTGCTTTGGCATCTGTAGCGTCAACGATTGCATACAAATGCGAGTTTTGCTTTTTTTGCATAAAATAATAATTAGGGTTTTGTGGTAATATTAAGTTATCGGACGCACCACCAACCGATAACAATATAATTCTAAAAAATAAATAATTTGCTTTGTGTTTCCTTTATATTGCCGTTTTT
>JBNMLW010000163.1:0-3010 GCA_050875025.1 Alphaproteobacteria bacterium | reverse complement strand
CCAATCGCCGTTACTTTGCTCCGCTCTCGCCTGCAAATAATTCTTCAGCAGCCAATCGGTAATCATGCCCAGACACAAATCTTTGCCCTGCCAAGATGCCGGTATTCCCTCCCAGCTGCCTATCGGAAAATAGTCATCCACGCCAAGCCGTTCTTTACTGATATCGGCAATTGCCTTACGGGAATAAGCCGGCGGCATCAAGGCATAATAACTAAGCAAAACGTCTTTATCATCTTTATTCAGGCGCCCGTTTTCCAAAATTTTATTCAAAAAATAATCATTGGCCATCGCCTGCGAACATTTTGCCGCCATAAAACCGATAAAAGTCGCCAAAGCGCCGGAAGCCAGCCAATCCCAATAATTGTCTTTTTGCACCTGCCCATCGCCGGCAATAATATAAGCGGACATATAATTGATATATTCATCACGCTCTTGGCCGGCCGGCGGCAAGTTCCCCTCCGCCAAAGGATTCCAGCGCGGATATATTGCACCTTTTTCCGGTTCATCGGCCAAATCCCAATTATAATAAAACACCGGCCCTTTTGAGGCGCGATGTCCGCTGGTGTATTTGGACAGAGTTCCGGTATTGTCAATGGCGATTATACTGCTGCCGTCAGGACGCAAAATTGACGGAATAGCCACCGTAGAGGTTTTGCCGCAGCCGGTTTCGCCCAAACACAAAATTGCGCCCGGCTTCCGCATTCCCAACAATTTGCCGTCATAACCGCCAAGCACGGTTAATTTTCCCTCCAGCAGCCCCATTTTCTTTACATCTGAAAGTTTGGCAAAATGATAATTAAGAATGTACCACAAAACAAACGAATATGAACTATGGCAAAATACGCTATAAAGCACCAGTGCTGTTGCCGCCGGAGCAATCAGCGGCAAAAATAATATCCAAACCGGCGACAAGGTTCGAATACTCCGGATAAACGCGCTCCACCAATCAGCATAAACCGAAAAAAAATACGCCGGATTATCAACGATTCGCAGCACACTCCGCCGATACCACTCCAAGCAATGCTCAGTGCCTCCATGCAGCACAAAATGTACTATTGTAAAACCAATAAACGACAAAATAACAAAACACAAAAAAGCGGCCACAACACCGGCAAACAATACCAACAATGCCTTGCCGGCGCTTTTTTCGTCTTCTATGCTTTGCTTAAACATCATGTTTAGCGGCTGTCCCGCCCTCGGTTAATCATCTGCTCGCTGATTTCACGCTTGGGGCGCTCCGGCTGCGGCGTTTCCTTAACCACCTCTTGCTGAAATTCTTTCTTCATTGCTTTACGCGCTTCCAATTCTTTTTGCTTGCGCTCTTCAATAATTTTCCGCAGTTCGTCATTATGAGACTTCACCTGCATTTCATGCTCAGACTTTATGTTTTTGAGCGCTTCTTCATCTTTTACTTCAGGTTTTTTAGCCCCGTTGCGGAATACTTTTTTTCCGACTTTAAGCAGCGTTTCTATGCTGATGCCTTTGTCTTTGGCAAAATCCAAAACCCCGAACTCCTTACCGTCGCCCAAAAAGATTGAGGTCATATCCAAGCCGTTAAAATTTTTCTGTGTTTTTTTCTTCGGCGCCAAAATCTTGGCCAGCTCATCTTTACTGGGAACCCGTCCCAAAGCCTGAGCAATTTGTTGCGGAGTAATAATACACTCGCTCAAATCCAATCCGACAATATTTACTCCGGTAAAATCGCAGCCGGTAAAATCAACTCCCCGCAAATTAACCTGCGACAAATCAATTTTGCTCAAATTCAGCAAAGTCAGATTCATCTTGGTCAAGTTCAGCTTATGCGGATAATACTTGGCAATATACTCTATCAGACTTTGTAATTCTTCAATACCAAGCGCATCAATTTCAATATCCAGCAGAATAGCGTTTTCCAAATCTGCTTCGGTAAATTTAACCCCGTTAAGCTTAGCTCCGGTAAAATTAGTGCCGTGCAATACCGAACCTGACAATATTGCCCCGCTGAGGTCTGCTCCGGACAAATTGGCGCCGGTAAGATTGGCTCCAGAAAAATCAACGCCTTGCAGATTAGCGCCGGAAAAATCAACTCCGGTCAGATTTGCCACCGAGAAATTGGCATTTTGCATATTTTCATTAGCAAATTTTCCGTTTTCCAGATTTTTGCCGACAAAATCTATGCTATTCAAAAAGCTGGAACGGCCGACATTTTCTCCGTCATTTTGCGAGACCGCGCGCCAAGAGTTCATACTGCCGCTCTCGCGCATCAGCTCATACGACTTTTGATTCTCCTCAATTTTGGAGCGTATTGCCGCAAGTTTTGAGTTATGTGAAGTATCGTCTGCCATTAGTTTTCCAACTTGTTCTGCTTTAAACCATAATAAAGCGGATTTTACTTTTTTACAAACATTTTATGTTTAGTGCCGCAACAAGCAGTCATAACCGGCATTTTGCAGATGACGGCAAGAACTTGTCAAATCAGCCGACTTGCCTTTGGCAATCAGGCGGAACCACTGGCGTCCGTTAACCTGCACAGGAACAATCTCCATGGCATAGCCCCGCAGTTCCGAGAATTTGGCCGATAAATCCGTCATATCCGCATCGGCATTTTCCCTATATTCATAGGAACCAAGCTGCATTTCTTTGTAATTTTCGTTTACTGCCGCTTTTGGCGCCGAACTTTTAGCGCCCTTAGAAGAAGACACGGCCTTTTCCAGCCAGTTCGGCTCCTGAGCCCAGCCGCCGCCGGTATTAATCTCAGTTACAGGAATCACGCTCATTTGTGCTTTTACGGCCGACATCATCTCAATCATATCGCGGTTGTAATATTGCTTAAGTGCTTGAGCAATATCTTTAATCGGCGCTTTGAGCAGCTTTTTGCTCAACGGCGACAACCCGGCATTAAAATACAAGCTGCGCAGCGCAACTGCTCTATCTGCTTTTATGCGCGCCATTTTGCGTTCTAATTGTTCCATGGTGATTTTGGCATTCAATAGTGCCAGTTTATCATCATTTGGCGGATGATAAATCTTTT
>JBNMLW010000162.1:0-3032 GCA_050875025.1 Alphaproteobacteria bacterium | reverse complement strand
TCTGGATATCTCCGGTTCCGGGAGGCATATCAATTACCATAATGTCAATCTCGCCCCAATTGGCCTCGGTTAAGAGCTGCTCAATAGCGCCGCAGGCTTTGGAACCGCGCCAAATCAGCGGCGTGTTGCGGTCTATCAGCGAGCCAATGGACATAGATTTAATGCCCTGGAACTCAAAAGCCTCAAAAGTTTTTCCGTCATAAGAAATCGGAGCAGCGCCTTCATAACCGAGCATGGTGGGAATTGAGGGGCCGTAAATATCGGCATCAAACAACGCAACTTTTTGCCCCTGCGCCGCCAGCGCCATAGCCAGATTTACCGCGGTGGTAGATTTGCCGACGCCGCCTTTGCCGGAAGCTACGGCGATAATTTTTTTGACGCCGTTAACCACCCATTTGGCCGGAGCATTGTTCAGGGGCTGCGGCTTTTTGAGAGCGGTATAGACTACCGAAACCTTGTCTACGCCGTCGAGTTTTTGCACTTCTGCGGCAAGCTGGGCGGATTTTTCATTATCTTCGGCCACATTTTGCAATGTGATGATTACCCGGCGCTTAAAGACGCCGATGCTCTCTATTTCTGCCGGCGCAAAATATTTTTCAACAATGGTTCTGATTGTGTTTTCCATGACGCGCATGTCCTGTTGATATATATTATGATTGTTGTTTTATTGCTATATTTATATTATATATTCTGCTATGGCAACTAAAAAAGAGAAAAGGAAAATTTCATGGCAAAAATTCCAAATCCGTGGGAAGACAATGATAATGAAGATAGTCCGTGGCAGGATAATAACATATCTGCCGCCCGTCCCAAAATAAAAAAATTTGCGCCCAAGAAGATGCCGTCCGGCGACTTTATGTTGCGCTGGGAATGGATTGTATTGGGCATTGTGCTGCTGTGGCTGGCTTCCGGCTTTTATCAGGTACAGCCCAATGAACAAGGCGTGGTTTTGCGGTTTGGAGCTTATACAGAAACTACCGACCCCGGATTGCACTATCATCTGCCCTACCCGATTGAGGCGGTAAAAAAAGTCAACATTACGCAAGAGCGCAGTATCAATCTCGGAGTTACCGAACCGGCCAACCGCAATGACTTTACCGAAAGCCACATGCTGACCGGAGATGAAAATATTGTTGATATTAATCTGACTATTGTATGGCGGATTTCTGATGCCAAAGACTACCTCTTTAATATGCAGAGCCCCGACCAAACCGTCAGAGTTGCCGCACAATCGGTTTTGCGCGAGATTGTCGGACAATCGCAAATGATGCCGATTATCTCGGGCGACCGCGGCAAGGTTGAAGATGAAACCAAAGAAGAGTTGCAAAAAGTGCTCAACGAGTTTGGCTCAGGCATTCATATTGTGCGCGTAAAACTGCAAAAGGCCGATCCGCCAAAGCAAGTGGTTGACGCCTTTAATGAAGTACAGCGCGCTAAGGCGGATATGGAGCGTTTCAAGAATGAGGCCGAGGCTTATCGCAATGAGATTTTGCCCAAGTCCCGCGGCGAGGCGACTCAGCGCCTGCAAAACGCCGAAGCTTATAAACAAGCCACCATCAACAAAGCCCAAGGCGAAGCTGACAGATTCCTCTCGGTTTATGAGGCTTATAAACAGGGCAAAGAAGTGACTGCCAAACGCCTGTATCTGGAAACGATGGAAGATGTATTGGCAAAATCTGACAAAGTGATTATCGACCAATCTGCCAAAGGCAACAATGTGCTGCCGATATTGCCGCTCAAACAAATCAAAGGAGAATAGACATGAACGATAAGCTGAAAATTTCTCTGGCAATTGCCGCGGCAGCAATTGTGATTGTTTTGGCCAATTCTTTGTATGTAGTGAGCCAGATTGAACAGGCAATCGTACTCCAGTTCGGCGAGCCGATGCGCGTGGTTAAAGAACCCGGATTAAAGATTAAAGTGCCGTTTATTCAAAATGTGGTATTTTATGACAATCGCCTGCTGAACCTTGACCCGCCGGCACAGGAAGTGGTGCTTAATGATAAAAAGCGCCTTGATGTAGATAGTTTTACCCGCTATCGGATTGTTGACCCGCTGCGTTTTTACAAAACCGTCCGCACCGAAATTCAGGCACGCTCTAAGTTGGAAGAGATTGTCAATTCTTCCGTCCGCAAAATTTTGGGACGCATAACTTTGCAGGAACTGCTCTCTCAGCAGCGCACCAAAATTATGTCTGATATCAGCAGCGCCGTTAAAATCGATGCTGAGCAAATCGGAGTAAGCGTGGCTGATGTGCGCATCCGCCGTGCAGACTTGCCGCTGGAGGTATTGCAGGCAATTAATGCCCGCATGAAGGCGGAACGTGAGCGCGATGCCAAAGAATTTAGGGCAACCGGACAGCAAGAAGCGCAAAAAATCCGCGCCACTGCCGAAAAAGAAAAGACCGTGATTATTGCCGAGGCCGAAAAGAACGCGCAAATTATCCGCGGACAAGGCGACCAACAGGCGGTAGCAATCTGGAACAATGCCGCCGGCGTTGACCCGCAGTTTTATGCTTTTTACCGCTCGTTGGAAGCATATAAAAATGCGTTGGCCGATAATGATAATACCTCGCTGGTATTGTCTCCGGACAGCGAATTTTTTGAATTTTTCGGCAAAGCAGGAAAATAAACCATGAAAAAGCTGGCATATCTGGCAACCGCCGCCGCACTGCTGCTAAGCAGGCCGGCAGCGGCGCAAATCACATCATCTTTTGCCAATCTGGTTGAGCGGCTGCAGCCTATGGTCGTAAATATCTCCAGCACTCATGCGCCGGAAGATTTTGATACGGCCGATGATGAATTGGATATTGTCAGCCCCAATTGGCAAATTCAAAATTACTTTGCCCCCCGCAAACAAAAACAGATGTCTTTGGGCTCGGGGTTTATTATTGATGAGAGCGGATATATCGTCACCAACAACCATGTGATTGATCAGGCCAAACAGATTTCGGTGACATTGGCTGATGAACGGCAGTTTGAGGCCAAGGTTATCGGCGCCGACCCAAAAACCGATTTGGCGCTGATTAAAAT
>JBNMLW010000161.1:0-3065 GCA_050875025.1 Alphaproteobacteria bacterium | reverse complement strand
GCGGCCGTGCTGCTTCCGGCAACATCATCCCGTCTTCTACCGGCGCTGCCAAAGCTGTTGGCAAGGTTATTCCGTCTTTGAACGGCAAATTGACTGGTATGTCTTTCCGCGTTCCGACTCTGGATGTTTCTGTTGTTGACTTGACCGCCAACCTGGCTAAGCCGACCACTTATGAAGAAATCTGCGCCGCTATGAAGAAGGCTTCTGAAGGCGAACTCAAAGGCATTTTGGGCTACACCGAAGATGCAGTTGTTTCTTCTGACTTCTTGGGCGATTCCCGCACTTCTATCTTTGATGCCAAAGCCGGTATTCAGTTGACCCCGACCTTTGTTAAGGTTGTCAGCTGGTACGACAACGAGTGGGGCTATTCTAACAAAGTGTTGGATTTGGTTGCCCACATGGCCAAAGTTAACGGATAATTATAAATCAAGCAAACCCTCTTGGTTCGCCAAGGGGGTTTTGTTTTTGTAAAGGACAAAAATATGACCGAATATAAAACTATCAAAGACTTGGGCGATTTGCACGGCAAAGTAGCCATGCTGCGCGCTGACTTAAATGTTCCGATGGACGAGAACTTTCATGTTACTAACACTGCCCGTATTGTCCGCACTGTTCCCACCATCAAAACTCTGATGGACAAAGGTGCCAAAGTTGTGGTTGTTTCTCACTTTGGGCGCCCTGAGGGCAAAGGCGATATGAAAAATTCGCTTTCTCATGTTGCGCCGGAGCTGGAAAAGGCTTTGGGCAAACATGTTGTGTTTGTAAGTGATTGCATCGGCGCTGAAGTTGAAAATGCCGTCAAGAATATGAAAGCCGATGAGGTTTTGCTGCTTGAGAACCTGCGCTTTTACAATGAAGAGAAAAAAGGCGATGAGGCTTTTGCCAAAGAGTTGGTTAAACCTGCTGATGTATATGTATCAGATGCTTTCCCAACTGCTCACCGCGCGCATGCCTCTATGGTTGCCGCCGTTAAAGAGCGTCCGTCAGCCATGGGCTTGTTGATGGAAGAAGAAGTTAATGCTCTCTCCAAAGGCCTGAACAATCCGGAGCGCCCGTTAATGGCAATCGTCGGCGGTTCTAAAGTTTCCACCAAACTGGATTTGCTCAACAATCTGGTTAAAAAAGTAAACAAACTGGTTATCTCCGGCGGTATGGCTCACACCTTTATGAAAGCCAGCGGCATTGATACCGTTAATGAGGCCAATTCTTTGGTTCAAATGGATATGTTGGACACCGCCAAAGAGATTATGGCTACTGCCAAAGCCAATAATTGCGAGATTGTTTTGCCGGTTGATGTTGTTGTTTCCAAAGAGTTCAAACCGATGGCCGAGCACAAAACCGTTGATTTGCAGCATATTCCGGCTGAAGGCTGGAGCCTGCTTGATGTCGGCGAGAGGACCATTGCCGCAATTTGCGCCAAATTGGAAGAATGCAAGACTCTGGTTTGGAACGGCCCCTTGGGCGTATTTGAGATGAAACCGTTTGACAACGCCACCAACAAAGTTGCCGAAAAAGCTGCCGAGCTTACCGAGGCCGGCAAGCTGACTTCTGTAGCTGGCGGCGGTGATACCGTTTCTGCTCTGGCCAATGCCGGTGTTGAGAAGAAATTTTCTTATATTTCTACTGCCGGCGGCGCTTTCCTGGAATGGATGGAAGGCAAAGAACTCCCCGGCGTGGTTGTTCTGAAAAAGTAATCTTTTTCAAACTTGCACTAAATACTTACCGTTGCCGTTTGGCAGCGGTAAGTATTTTTTTATCCTTTGGCTTGTGTTTGCCTGCAGCAAAACCTTGCATTTTTAAGCTTTTCTAAATTTTTCTCTGCTACATTTGCAATATTTAGAGATATGTCTCTGTTTTAGACAAAAAATAATTGATTTTTCTCTATTTTGTGCTAATATTTAATTAGTAAGTTACCTTAAATCAAAGGATTGTGCCATGGCTGAAGCAACACCGTTAAAATTCTCTCAAAATTCCGTTTGGAACAATGCCGAAGAGAATGAGCTTGATGAAATTTATGCAGACACTCACAAAGAGTGGCGGGCACAAATCTATGATGCTCTTTGCGAACTGCAAGACGGCAAATATGTTTTTGCGGCTGAAAAATGGCAGAAACTCCATGACCAATACGCCGCTTATGATGCCGGAGAGGCCGAAAAACTGCTGGATGAAAAATATGGCGGCAATGATACCTTAAAGGCGCTTATTTCTACCGCGGACGGTATGCCGGCTAATGAGGTAAATCAGCTTGGCATCTATGAACAAATCAAAAATGACCCCGAGCAAAAGAAGAAATTTGCCTTTTTGGCCAAACTGCAGGATAACTTTGCCCAAAGCGGCAAAAAAGGCGAATCTCACCTGGAAATGCGCGATGGCAAACAGGTTTTGCGGGTTAATAATCTCAATGGCGATAAACTGAACTTTGCCATTATGGACAACCTCTCTATCGTTTTTACCGAAAACAAAACCATGACGGAAACACAGGTTTCTGCCTTTGCCTCTTATTTTGACCGTATGAACCTGCAAATTGACAATTTTAATGATGCGGCCAATATCAAAGTTGTTGATTCTCAAAATCCCGATAAGCAGATTGGGTCGCTGGAAACGGTTTTCAAACAATACAACCGTGCCGAACTGCAAAAATTGTCTTTGGATGAATTATACAAGCTGCAAGTTGAAAACACTAAGAAAAATGTCGCTAATGATATTCTTGATGATGTAATTCAGGAAAAGCAAACTCAAAAAGATGCTGAGGAGCACGGTCAGGATAATTCACCTGAAGAACAGCCGCAAGCCCCGCAGGAAAAAGATACCGAAAACGCCGAGCCGGAAACCGCCGACAAAGTTGAGCCAACCTACAGCGGCGCCGCAGATGCTCCGTCTTTTGCCAGCGAACTGAACGACCCCAAACCGGATTACAGCATCAGCAAGATGAAGAGCAAAATATTTGCCCGCGCCGATATTATGCGTGTCAGCAAGCGCTGCATTGTTTCCCGCCGCTTGCCCGATGGCAGCATGGCCATTGCTTTTTATGGCAGTGAAGACGATATTGCCAAAGACTGCAAAAT
>JBNMLW010000160.1:0-3067 GCA_050875025.1 Alphaproteobacteria bacterium | reverse complement strand
ATAATTATCATGCGATTTGTAAAATTTTTGGCCTCGGCAATTTTCAGCCTGATTATCATTTTGGCAATCGGCGGATATTTGGCGGTACGCAGTTTTGACCTTAATAAGTATAAAGTTTATGCCGAGGATATGGCCAGCCGGGAATTGGGGCGCGAACTCCGGATAAACGGCGATGCCAGCATCGGAATATCTCTGATTCCGACCGTGGTGGTCAATGATATTGAATTGGCGAATCCGGATTGGGCGCAGAATCCGCAAATGCTTAAACTCAAACAGGCGGAGATAAAATTTGCCCTGGCTCCGCTGATGAAAAAACAAATTGTGATTGATAAGGTTATTTTGAATGAGCCGGAAATTTATTTGGAAAAATCTTCAACCGGCGAGGTGAGTTGGGATTTTGCCGGTTTGAAAGCAAAATCCGCGCCGGCCGCGGCTCCGGCAGCGGTTAAAACATCTCCGACGGCACAGGCTTCCGGCGCGGCAATGCTGGCGGGGCTGCAAGTCGGCAATGTGGCAATTAATAATGGTAAGGTAGAATATTATGATGCCAAGAGCAATCAGGTTTCAGAACTGCAGATTAATAATATCAGCCTGAGCGCGCCAAGTTTTCAGGATGAGATTTCTTTGGCTTTTGATTTGTTGTATAATCAACAAGAAATCAACGGCGAGGCAACGCTCGGTTCTTTGGCTCAATTGACTGATGAAAACGCAAATTATCCGTTTTTGCTGAGTGCGCGGGCTTTGGGAATCAGCGCGGATTTAAATGGCAGCGTGGCAGATGTTATGAAGAGCCCTCGTTATGCCGTTTTGGCCAATATATATAATCCGGCCGGAAATTTGAATGCGCCAGAAACCACCCTTAAAACCAAAATCGACGGCGATGTAAACGGGCTGGCGGCGCAAATTGAAACGCTGAATGTTGTGACCAACGCCATTACAGGTACGGCGGCGGTTGATTGGGCAGGCAAGGTTCCGCAGATAAATGCGGATTTACAGAGCGGCAAAATTGATTTGCTCAGTTTTCAAACTAAGAATAATTTTGCTTTGGCTTGGCCGGTATTGATATCTGAGGCACAGGCGCTGGACGCCGTGCCGAATACCCCGATACCGTATGACCTTTTGAATATTGCCAATGCCAATCTTAAACTCAAAATCGGGCAGCTGGTTTTGGCACAAGGCATGACGGCTGACAATGTGCGCGCTAGTGCAATTTTGAAGAACGGAAAATTAACGATTAATCCGCTGGCGCTGGATTTTGGCGGCGGAGAGATTAAGGCAGATATTTCTGCTGATGCAAAGACCAAGAGTGTCAGCATAAAAGCGTCCAGCAAAGACATGCTGCTGCAAAATTTACACAAGGAGTTTGCGGTTGACGGACCTTCGGATTTTGGTTTTAAGAACGGCGGCAACTTGGATATGGATATCAGCCTGGCCGGCAGCGGAACAACTTATCGTCAGCTAATGCAGAACATGAAAGGGCAGATTATCGGAATTGTCGGGCAGTCTGTAGTGCAAACCGGCGGTTTGCGGTTTGTGAGCGGCAATTTTATTACTCAGCTGCTTTCAGCTTTGCACATAAGCCAATCTAATTCCACAGATTTAGATTTGACTTGCGCGGTGGTCAGGGCAGATGTTGCCGCCGGAAAAGTATCTTTCCCCAATGGTATTGCCGTAGATTCAAAGCAGCTTACCGTGGTGAGCGACGGCAAACTTAACTTGGTAAATGACAATATATCTTTTACTATTGCGCCGTCATTGAACAAGTTGGCCAAGGGCAATATTGCTCAGGCGCTGGCCTCATTCATTAAGGTGGGCGGAACCATTCAGGATCCTAAAATATTGTTGGATAATCAAGAGGCGCTCAAAACCGTGGTCGGCGTGGTTGCAACCGGGGGAGTTGCGTATCTGGGTTCGCAAGTGGTGCTGAACGGAGACGGATCTCCTTGCTATACGGCATTGAAGGGAACGGCGTATGCTTCCAGATTCCCCAAACCGACCGGAGTTAAGGCAACGACAAAAGATGTTTATAATGATACGACGCAGCAGCTTAAAGACGGCGTAAAGGATTTGAAGAATACTGCCAAAGACATATTGGGAATACTCAAAAAACAGTAGGAATAAAAATATGACCATAAAAAAATTGCAAGATGCAACCAAAGATATTGCCACGTATCGGGAAGAAATCATTAACCGGCTGCTTAAGTATAGCGCGACCGATATGCTGTTGTTCTGGGGTTCTGATAAGGAACTGATGAAAAAGCAGGAGAAAGAATGGACGCCGCTGCTGGAGTGGGCCAGAAAAGAATTTGATGGCAAGTTTGTCAAAACCAACGGATTAGATGTGCCGGAAGAAAATAAAAATTCCGGCTATCGGCTTAAGTTTTTTATGGAAAATTTGAGCGATAAGGAGCTGGCGGCATTCTATCTGGCGGCCTTAAATATGCGTTCGGTTTTGTTGGCCTCGGCTTTGGTTAAAGGGCGGATAAATGCCGAACAAGCCTATAAAGCCGCATATTTGGAAGAGCTTTATCAAGCACAGCATTGGGGTGTTGATGAAGAGGCCGAAGCCAAACGCAAAGAGCGTCGTCAGGAACTTTCTGATATTGAGAAATTTCTAAAATCATGAAAGAAGTCTACATTCGCATCAAAGGCCGCGTTCAAGGAATAGGGTTTCGCTATTGGGCGGTGAACAAAGCGCGCGAAATCGGGATATCCGGCTGGGTTCATAATGCTGCGGACGGCAGCGTAGAGATTTTGATGCGCGGCACAGAAGATGATATAGATGCCATGCTTTTGGCTTGCCACACCGGTCCAACATTAGCCCGAGTTGATAAAGTTGAGTTTATAGTCGGGCGGATGTCATCTTTTTTACCACCGGTGGAGAGTGGGGTATTTAAACGCGTTTAATGGGCGAAGGCGTATAACAGCCCATCTAGAGCAATTTGTGCAGGACGGCGACATCCTCATTTACCCTTTTGTAAACTCCGGTGTCGCCGCCTTTCAAATCACTCTATCTGTACAGTTCTCCACCTTCGCTGTAGTGGCAAGCACGTCTAGCGGCGCATCT
>JBNMLW010000159.1:0-3149 GCA_050875025.1 Alphaproteobacteria bacterium | reverse complement strand
GCAACAGAGATGATGAAGATATATTCACAAATTGATAAACAGCAAGATAATTTTTATTATCACGATAAAAGTCAATAATGATTTGAGCATTGTGTTCAGCGCTGATTTCCAAGCGGTGAACAGGTTGGTCCGAAATATCAGAGAACGGCAGAGCCTGCATAAAATGAATATTCAGCAGCTCTTTGGCAATGTCGGCAATATAGTCAGCGTTGGAGTTTTGATTGATGGCGGATATTCTGCCAAACTGAAGATTCCAAAGCGTGCTGTAGGTCCAATTTTGCGGATTGAGCGAAAGATCTATCAGGTCGGCGGCGGCCAGCCAGACTTGAAAACTATCGGTGAATCTGACGTATGCGCCGCGGGTGCCGCGTCCCAAATCAAGGTCATAAGTTCCAATGCTGAAGTTGGCAAAGGCCTGATTTTGGCTGCCGGATAATACGACATTTACGGCGGGCGAATCCGGGTTTTCTATCGGAGTTAAGCCAAACGGAGCAAGGTTTTCGATACCGGAGGCTTTTTTCTCGTAATAAGTTGCCTCTAACAGGGCGCTCAAAAAGCTGCGAATCCGGTTTTGATAAACAAAATAGTGAGGATATCCGTCCAGCTCCCAAGTTTCTCCGTTTTTGCGGAAAACCAGAGTTTGGTTGTGGCTTTGCAGACTGATGGTATTGATATTATTTATTTGCTTGGGCAAATTCGGCAAAAGGCTTTGGTTTTCGTATTCACTGTCAAAAGCCGCGGAATTGATTTTGACAGAGATTAGCCCGGCAGCCAAAACGGTTAAAGATATCAGCCCGATGTATATGGTGCGCTTTTTTAGCCTGCCCAAACCGGAGAAACTTGCCGAAGATGAGCCGATCAGAGGCAAGATAAGCCCGGCCAGCAAAATCAACGGAATGAGATAAACCGCAAAAAATTTGATTTCGGTTTTTATGGTGTCAATGCGGCGGTTGATGCCGTTGCGGATGGCAAACAGTTCTTTACGCTCGGAATCTATCTGTTTGCGAATGCCGGCGATTACGGCCAGTTCATCGGGAGTAAAAGTTTGGCGGTTTTCAAAATTGCGTTTGCCGATGATTTCCTGCATGCCGGCTTTGGCGCGGTTGATGTTATCAAAAATCTCTTTCTCACGGATTTTGAAATCGCGGGCGGCCTCAATGCGGGCTTTTTCAATCGGAGAAAACGGGCGCGGCAGGTAACTTTTGCCCCGCAGGTTGATAAGAGTCTCGTCTCCGCGCAGGTAATCAAGCGCATTGAGGACAAAATTGGCATTATCCAGCACCGGCACAGCATAGCTGTTTTCCAGCACAGTCTGGTGGGTTGTCCAAAAGTTGTCATATAATAAATCTGTATCGCCAACCGCAACCAGATCAAACGGTTGTGCCGGATTGGTGCCGGATATGCGGGCGGCAATCGGCTTGAGCCGGTTATCTGGCTGAAAACGCCGCAAGATTTCTGCCGGATGAATACGCTGGTAGACAGCGTCTGCAGACAGCAATTCAGAGTTTTTTTCAACATAGAGCAGAGGCTCAAAAATAATATCGGCATTTTCCAGCGGAACCAGAGCAGAAGCAGAAGTCAGCAATATTTGGTGCAGTTTGGCGGTAATGGGCGAGGTGCGGGAAAAGTTTTCATCGCGCAGATAGAATTGGATTAAATCGCGGGTAAATTCGGGATTGCTGCGGTAGTCTTCCGTGGCGTCAATAAAAGTGGAGTTATCGAGGTCGGCGATTACGCCGCGGCTTAAAAATTTAAAGCCCCATTTTTGCGGCAAAGTTCCATATTCAGAAGCTTTGAGCGGTTCTTTCAGCGGAGAAAATAACTGCAAAGATTCGGTGGCAATGTCAAAAAATGCCATGATTTTTCCGCCGTTGATGCTGTAATTGAATATCTTGTCTTGTTGCGCGGCAGACATTTTTTGCGGGTGGGCAATCAACAAAATATCAAGATTATTGAGCGAATCAGCCTCCGAAGGATAAGAAACATCATAAAAGCGTTCTAACTGCTTTATAATCTCCCATTTTGGGGTTACGACATTGGCAATGATGTCATCACGCATGGGAAGAGAAGATATAATTCCGAGCTTGGGTTTGGAATGTCCGAGCAGATAAAGGGCTTCGGTTAAATCCTGCTCAATGAAATTACGGCGGGCTTCGGGAAAGAAAGGAATAATCTGTTGATGATTTTGCTCATCGCTCAGCGTCAGGCCGAAATAGGCGCTGATATTTTCATCTATAACCGGCAGCGGCTGCAGTCCGGCGGCAATGGCGCGGTCTTCTTCATTGCTGAGCGGTTTGGGATCATAAATACGGACTTTGAGTTTGCCATCGGCCAGAGCGGAGTATTGCTGCAATATCAGGCGGATATTGTCAAACATTTGTCTGGCGACAGGATCTTTGCGGCTGAGCACAGATGAATAGTATAGTCTGACGGTGACGGAGCTCTGCAATTTAGTAATTACTTTTTGAGTGGAGCTGGTCAGCGTATACATTTTTTCGGCAGTAAAGTCGATGTAATGATTGCGGAGAAAAGCGTTGCTGATCAGGTTGATGCCGCAAAAAATTATCAGCATAAAGCAAAAGGCAAATGTATAATCTATGGCGGCGGCTGATTTCAGCCAGCGAGTGGTGCCGGCAGTACGAAAACTGATAAGCAGAATGGTGGTGAGGTTAAACAAGGTAATTATGGCGGCAAAGAATATCAGGTCGCGGAGTTCAAACAGGCCGCGGGCAACAGTGTCAAAATGAGTGAGAAAACTGAAAGACGCTACCATGTCGACAATTGCCGGTGATGCAATACTGCGAATCGGCTCCAACACATATTCCAGCCCGCTTAAAAAGAACAGTAAATTGGCAATGACTGACAGGACAAGGGCAATAACCTGATTTTTGGTCAGGGCAGACATGGTCTGCGAGATTGCCAGCATGCAGCCGGCGAGCAGCCAGGAACCGAGGTAGCCGGCAAAAATTACGGAATTATCGGGGGTGCCGAGCCAATTAACAATAATCCAAAAAGGAAAAGTGAGCGCCAAGGCAACAGTGCAAAACAGCCACGAAGCAATAAACTTTCCCCATGCCAGAGAGGAAACGGAAACCGGCAAGGTGATTATCTGCAATATGGTGCCGGAACGAAATTCCTCTGCCCACAGG
>JBNMLW010000158.1:0-3161 GCA_050875025.1 Alphaproteobacteria bacterium | reverse complement strand
CTCGCGAACTTCTTTAACCTCAACGGCAAATACAGAATCTTTGCCGGCCAAGTCTTTGGCATGGTAGTTATCCGGGAACTTAACTTTAACATCTACATGGCTGCCGGCCTCAGCGCCAATCAACTGATCTTCAAAGCCGGGGATAAATGAGCCGGAGCCCAGCTCCAACGGGTAGTTGCTGCCCTTGCCGCCCTGAAATTCCTCGCCGTTTACAGAGCCGACAAAGTCAATCATGACAACATCGCCTTTAGCGGCTTTTTTGCCGGCAACGGCAACAGTCTCTTTATGAGCCTCAGAAATATACTTCAAAGCCTTTTCAACCTCTTCGGCAGGAACTTCGGCCATGAATTTTTCCAGCTTGATTTTGCTGAAATCGCCGAGTTTGATTTCCGGAATATTTTCAACGTTTACGTCAAATTCCAAATCTTTGCCTTCAGAAAAAGCGGTGATTTTTACATCAGGCTGGCCGGCCGGACGCAGTTTGTTTTGAGAGATAACCTCAGCGGTGCCCTCGCGAACGGCGTCTTCAACAACTTCGCCGATTACGCTGTCATGATATTTCTTCTTAAGCATTGCCAAAGGAGCCTTGCCGGCACGGAAACCGGGCAATTTGGCCGTTTTGGAAATCTGGTTGATTTTGGCATCAATTTTGGCTTCAAACTCAGCTGCCGGAACAACAACTTTATATTGTTTCTTGAGGCCTTCTGATTTTACTTCGGTTATATTCATAAAAACACACTCTTTCTATGTTTATCGGTTGAAATTCAGATATTTACAAGTGGTGCGGATGGGGAGACTCGAACTCCCAAACCTTGCGGCACCAGAACCTAAATCTGGCGTGTCTACCAATTTCACCACATCCGCAAATATCCCTTATATTGCCTTGCATACTACATAATTATTTCAAGAAATCAAGCACAAATTCACAAAGCAAACAAAATTATTGTAATGTTTACGAATATTTTATAAGATGTCGATAGATTATTATTGCTGTGGTTTTGGAACAATCCGGAAACTGCAGTTTGAGCTTATTAAGTTTTGAGGAGCAAAGCTTTGTTTTCCGCGCGTATTGATAAATTGCTGATGTGTACCGCCGCCGTTGCTGTTTTGTCCGGCTGCGCAATTTTTGAGAAAAAAGACTCGGATGAACCGTCTAACCGCCTGATGCAGTTGTTTGAAAAAGACGGCGCCCGCTATGCCGATCAGGCCACTTTGGCATATTCGACCGGAGACTTCAAACAAACTCTGACTTTGGTGACCGAGGCACTCAAAGACAACCCGCGCAACCAACAAGCCTTGCTGGTTGGCGCTCTGGCTGCCGAAAAGCTTGGGCGTTTTAACCGCGCGCGCCAGTATTATGAGGATTTGATTTTGATTGACGGCACAGCAACTTCTATTTTGGGCAGCAGCTCCGGCCAGCCCGAAAAAATCTCGGAAATTGCCAAGACCAGACTGCGTTCCATCACTATCAAGCAAAGCGAGCTGGTAATTGAAAACAAAAACGGCGTCAAGAGTTTCAACCTCTCTAAAGATGCCGGCTCCAATATCAGCAAAACCGCAATCAACAATGCCATGAGCCGCCGCAATGCCGCTAAAGCATCAGCTCCTAAGAAAGCGGCGCCGGCAGTTGCCAACCTCTTTAGCCAGCAGGAACAAAATATTATTACCCGCTTTTTGGTAATGAAAGAACTGGCTGAAAAAGACTTTATCAGCAAAGAAGAATTTTTATCCCGCCGCAATGCCAATATCGGCGGGCTGTTGCCGCTCACCAAGCAGGCTCCCGGCGTGGGGATTGACCAGCCGGTGCCGGCTCCGGAGCTGATTGTTGAGCGCATCAATGTTCTGAAAGAAGGCGTTGAGGCCAGAGCCATAACTCCGCGGGAGTTTTCGGCCGAACGCGAGGTTATTATTGAAGCGCTGATGTCACCCTCGCCGCGCGCAAGATTGAAAAACAAAGCGCCGTCAAGAGATATTCTCGGCGCGGCCAAGGATTTGCGCAAACTGGAAGTTTTGTATGATTTGAACCTGATTACAAGCGGCGAAAAAGCGGCCGAGAAAAAGGCAATTGAACAATATCTGGGAATTAGGCGCGACGAACCCCAACCGGCGGCGGCAGATAATTCAGCCGCTTTGACCGCGGAACAAGCGGCTAAACCGGCCGTGGCGCAAAATGTGCAGCCGGAAATGGTAGAGGTTAAAACTACGGTTGAAGAGAGCCCTATTCCGCTCAAACCGGAAGTTAACACCGTGACCAAGGGAGACCGCGCGGTCGCAATCGTTACAACAACGGAACCGGTGCAGGCCGGAAGTGCTCCGCAAAACATTGTGCCGGATGTATCTTCTCCGTTCTAGTGTGCCCACTTACAAACACCTCTTGGAAACAAGGGGTGTTTTTTTTGCGCCGCTTAATAAAATGAGAGATTTATTGATAGCGGCCTTAGTTGAATATAATCTTGACTAAGCTCAATTTTTCGGCTACAAAGCAAGCAATTTTTTTAATTTGAGAGTTTAGATATGCCTGAAAATAAACCTAATATTCGCAAAACTTTTGCGATTATTTCCCACCCTGATGCCGGTAAGACTACTTTGACCGAAAAACTGCTGTTGTTCGGCGGGGCAATTCAGCAGGCCGGCGCCGTAAAAGCCCGCGGAGAAAACCGCCGCGCTCGTTCTGACTGGATGAAAGTTGAACAAGAACGAGGAATTTCGGTCGCATCTTCCGTAATGACCTTTGACTATGAAGGAATTACCTTCAACCTGTTGGATACTCCCGGACACGAGGACTTTTCAGAAGACACATATCGGGTTTTGACCGCGGTTGACTCGGCGATTATGGTGCTGGATTCCGCCAAAGGTATTGAAACCCAAACCAAGAAATTGTTTGAAGTCTGCCGCCTGCGCGATGTGCCGATTTTGACATTTATCAATAAACTTGACCGCGAAGGCCAAGATCCGTTTGCCCTGCTGGACGAGATTGAAAAGACTTTGGCTCTGGATGTGACTCCGGCCAGCTGGCCGATCGGCAGCGGCAAAGACTTTTTGGGCTGCTACGATTTGTTGGGCGACCGCCTGATTTTGATGAACAAAAGCGGCAGCAAATCGCAAATCAACTCCACTATCGAAACCTGCAACGGACTGGACGACCCTAAGCTGGATGAACT
>JBNMLW010000157.1:0-3171 GCA_050875025.1 Alphaproteobacteria bacterium | reverse complement strand
TGATAATTTCATCAGGGGCGCTGACTTCGCCGTTAGCGCCTTTGCCTTTTTTAATGGCGTCAACATGTTCCATTCCGGACACAACCTGTCCCCAAACGGTATATTGCCCGTTGAGCCAATCACAGTCGCCATAGCAGATAAAAAATTGGCTGTCGGCAGAATCCGGAAACATTGAGCGCGCCATAGACACTGTGCCGCGTTTGTGCGGATTGCGGTTAAATTCGGCTTTGAGTTTTTTGCCGCTGCCGCCGGTTCCGTTGCCGTATGGGCAGCCGGTTTGCGCCATAAACCCGTCAATCACGCGGTGAAACTTCAAACCGTTATAGAATCCCGAACGTACCAATTCTTTAATACGGGCAACATGGTTAGGCGCGTCTTGCGGAAACATCTCAATTACCACATCTCCGTCTTTCAGCTTAAGGAGCAGGGCATTTTCAGCATCTTTTACCGGATAAGAGTGCTTGATTTTTTTAGCTCTGGTTTTGCTGACGGTCAGCTTCTTGGTCTCGCTTTTGCCCAAACCTTTGGTCGTCGATTTTTCCAGTTTCGGAGTGGCTTCTTTTTTGAGTAATTTCATAATTAAATCCTTTCGCTAAAAACTTATCTGTTACTTATATAGGTACAAATTTTTCATTTTGCATCTTTATAGTTCAGAACAAAATCAACTCGCTCTTGGGCGTTCAAACCCTGAGGATAATACTTGTCAACCTCGTCGATGCGGGTTTTGAGCCCGAAACCGTTGGCAATTTGGATTGCCAAACCGGGGCGGGCATTAAGCTCCAGCATCATCGGGCCCTTGTCGGCATCAAGCACAATATCAGCGCCCAGATATCCAAGCCCGGTCATATCATAAGCCAGAGCGCCGATATAAAGGTGTTCGCGCCAGAACGGCACCGAAATCTGCATTAGATCAGCTCCGGTATCAGGCTGGCGGGTAACCGGCTGATTGCGCAGCACACCGTGCAAAGCGCGTCCGGTGCGGATATCCAAACCGACGCCGACAGCGCCCTGGTGCAGGTTAGCGCGCCCGCCGGATTGCTTGGTCGGCAGCCTGGTCATCGCCATAATCGGAAAACCTTTATAGATAATCAACCGCACATCAGGCACGCCCTGATAGCTGTATTCTTTGAAAATATCGGAAAAGTGCACCAGCTCTTCAATAATAGCGGAGTCATATTTTCCACCCAGCGAATAAAGCCCGCTCAAAATATTGGAAATATGCTGATAAACTTCCTTATAAGTGATTTGCCGACCCGAGGCGGTAGTAAAAATTCCGTCCTGATAATTGCGAATAACCAACACGCCTTTGCCGCCGCTGCCTTTGGCCGGTTTAATCACAAACTCGGTATATCCGGCAATAATATTCAGGATATTTTTTACCTCATATTGATATTCAATTTTGCCAATCAGCTTGGGCGTGCTGATGCCGATGGCATTAGCCAGGGTTTTGGTTTGTACTTTGTCATCAACCAGCGGATAGAGCCGGCGGTTGTTATACTTGGAAATCACATCAAAGTTGCGGGCGTTCATGCCCAATACGCCGGAGCGGCGCAGGGCAGAAGGTCTGGAATATTTTTTCAGCCAGCCAAACATCGGTTAATCCTTAGCCAGCGGGTTAAAACGTTTGAGCTCCAGCAGGCGGTAGCCGGTGTAGGTGCCAAGCAACATAACCAGCAGCAAAATCACCAGATTCAATTCATTGAATGCAAACATAATATGGCGGATATATTCGCTGTTGATAACAAAGTAGACGATAATTGCCACCAGCACGCTGTTAAAAATCTCTTTGCCGGCGTTTATCGGGCCGTCTTCTTCCCAGGTGATAGAGGCGCGCTCAATAATCCACGCCATAATAATGATGGGGAAAAATACGGCGGATTGGGCAATATTCAAATCCATCTTATAACCCAAGATTGTCAGTCCCTGCATCATCAAGATTACAAAGATTACTACCGCTGAAATTCTCGGCACCAACAGCAGGTTAAAACGGCTCATCAAAAAGCGGATAACCAAGCCCATGCCGACAATCAGGCCAAAGCAGAGCATTCCCGGCCAAAAACCGGTCTTAATCAGCGCCATGGAGAGCAGCATCGGGGTAAAAGTGCCCATTGTCTGCACGCCGACAACGTTGCGCATCAGCACAATGATAAGAATTGCCAGCGGAAAGATAGACAGCCATTTGAGGGTGTTTTGCTGAGCAATCGGCAGGTTATAGATAGAGTAGTCAAACCAAGACTGGCTGCCGGCAAGTTTGGCGCGTTTTTGCGCCAGGCTCATGGAAGATGTCACTGATTTGAGCACCGAGAATTTGATGGTGGAGTTTTCGCCGCCCATCACGTCAATCAGTGATTTTCCGCCGCGTTGGAACAACACAAAGTTGTCGGGAATACCTTTCTTGCCGGTCTCAATGTTATAAATGCGCCAAGCTCCGTTGAGGTAGGCCTCTAACATCAGGTCGGGGGTCAGGGCTTTTTTGCTTTCCTCCAGTCTGAATCCGCGCGCCGGGCGAGAGGGAATACCCTTAAGCGCCAGCAGTTCGCTGATAATTTCTACAGTTTCGGCCGGACTTTTGCGCACCGGCAGATAGGCCTGCACCGCGGGGTCAAGCGGCTCCTGGTTCAGCAGCAGGATAATCTGCCGCACCTCGTCGCCGGGCATATTTTTTGCCAGTTTCAAGATTTGTTTGGCAGCGGCGGATTTCTGCTCGTCAAAAACCGGTTTTTCCGGCCGGGCAGGCTGCGGCGCCCAGGTCTTGCCGCGGGCATCAACATTATCAAACAGCATAATTTTGTAGTAGATATGCTGTTCTTCGGTCTGTGCCGGCGCGGTCATTGTCAGCAGAGAGCCGCTCTTGTTGCGGCGTACTTTGTAACCCTCTGCCACAACATTTTCTTCAAGAATCTTAAAAGCGTCGTTGCTGCGCGGAGTGGTAAGCAAAACTTTTATCGGTTCGCCGTTGGGCAGAAAAGATATATGCGCCTCCACCGACCACAAGTTGGTGTTTTGTTTCGGGGTGACGCTGAAACCCCAATATTCAACTTTGTAATAAATGCTGTATGCTGCGTATATGGCAGCCAAAAACAGCAAGGTAGCGAGAGCGCCGCGAACGGAAGCAAGTTTTTTCAGCATTTTTCCAAGTCCTGTTTAGCGAATAGTGTTTTCAACCGAAGG
>JBNMLW010000156.1:0-3177 GCA_050875025.1 Alphaproteobacteria bacterium | reverse complement strand
TTTGTGCAGGACGGCGACATCCTCATTTACCCTTTTGTAAACTCCGGTGTCGCCGCCTTTCAAATCACTCTATAAAATCCACTATCCAACCTCGCTTGAGATTGTGCAAAAGGGGCTGAAAATTCAATTTTGAATTTTCAGCTCTTTGTTTGTGGCACTGTCTTTGCGCGAACGACGCCAGCCGTGAGAAGCAATCCATCTTTATCTTGAGGCAAAGATGAATTGCGCTCCACTATTAATTGTGTGACATTTTCTTAAAATATTTTTTGTGTATAAATATCAAACTTGATATTGCAGTATTATTGCCGCTGACATATAGCGAATATAGCTGTTGAGCGGTATTATAATTATGCAGGCATAAATTGGCGAGAATTTTAATAATCAAGGTTATTAGAAGCGAGCATCTTTTTATTAAAAAAGGGTCGCCCACAGTATGCGTCAGCATGCTGTTCAGATTTCCAGCGGCGGCATTGCAGTTTTTATTTGGTCGTCTTCTGAGAATAACAATAACAATTCTTGGAAACTCAATCTAAGTAGTGGCAACCGTAATAACAACAATAAGGATAATACCAATTACGTCAGGCCGTGTCAGCTTTTTTAAGAAAAGATATAAAAATGCTTGTAATATGTAGGGAGCAAAATGTGCAGTATGAGCTTTTTGAAAACACGCCGTTGGGGCAGATTGCTCTGGAAGAAGTTTTCAGGGCTTATTATGACTGCCGCCGAAACAAGCGTCGGACATCCAACGCTATTTCGTTTGAACTAGATTTTGAGCGAGAGTTGGTTCGCCTCTGGCGCGAGATAAATTCCGGAACCTACAAAATCGGCCGCTCAATAGCTTTTGTTGTCAAGAAACCGGTTCAGCGAGAGATTTTTGCCGCCGATTTTAGAGATCGTGTAGTTCATCATTTGGTAATTTCCAAAATTAATTCGTTATTTGAAGAATTATTTATTGCAGACAGCTATAGTTGCCGTGTTGGCAAAGGCACTTTGCATGGCGCAAAGGAGCTAAACAATCATATTGTGGTTTGTTCAGAATGCTACACTCGTGATTGCTATATTCTCAAGCTGGATATTCGTTCTTTTTTTATGAGCATAGACAAGACAATTCTCTGTCAGATGCTGCATGAATTTATAGACAGCAATTATCACCTGCCCGATAAGCCGATTTTGTTGCGTCTTATTAAGCAAATTATCTTTAATAATCCTGAAGACAACTGCATTATCAAAGGTCGACGCGCTGATTGGAACGGGTTGCCGTGCCATAAGAGTTTATTTTGGTCGGCGCGCCATTGCGGATTGCCGATTGGCAACCTCACTTCACAAATCTTTGCTAATTTTTATCTTGATAAGCTGGATAAATATATAACTGAGGAATTGGGATTCCGTCACTATGTGCGCTATGTAGATGACTTTGTTCTGGTTCATCAGGATAAGGAAGAGTTATTGGCAGCGCGGCAAAAAATAGATTCTTTTTTACGTTTGCGTCTAAAGCTCAACTTACATCCGCTAAAATTTTATCTGCAACACTATAGCAAGGGGGTAAAGTTTATTGGTGCGGTTATTAAGCCGAATCGCATTTATATCGGCAACCGGAGCAAGGGAAATTTGTATGACAAAATCCACAAGATGCTTGCGGATATGGCGCATAGCGTGCAAAACACGCTGAGCGGATTAAGCCGGCTTATGTCCTGCGCAAATTCGTATCTTGGGCTGATGCGGCATTATAATACGTATCGTCTCCGCTGCCGTATTCTTCAAAGGATAGATAAAACCTTTTTGGGCGAGGCTTTGGAATTTGACTCCAAGGCATCAAAACTGGTTGTTCACAAGCTTTTTCGCCCTCTGGAGCAGAAGAAGAGCCAGCTTCGCCGGCAAAGGCAAAGCCGCCGCCGGAGCAACAAAATTTTATTAAATAACCAAACCCAAAGCAAAGAGGATAAACATGGTAATGTATAATCAACTTCCGATTTATCGGGATTCCTACTTGTTATTAACCGAGATATATCAGGTAACAACCAAATTCCCGCGCGATTACAAATATACGCTTGGCCAAGATATGAAACGAGATGCCTTGTCTTTGTTCCGCGATTTGTACGGAGCAAATGTTTCGGTGGATAAACGCCAACAGCATCTGGATAATTTTCTTACATCTTTTGAACTTCTAAAGATAGAAATACGCCTATGCGTGGATTTAAATGTTTTATCAATAAATAAATTGGCGCAATTAAGCTTGATAATGGACAGTATAGCCAAACAAGCTCAAGGATGGCGAAAAAAAACACCAAAGAAATAAAGTTGTTGAGAACTTGGTAATAGAGTTTGAAAAACAACAGCTGTTAGTTATATTGTGAGTAAATAGTGGCGAAAGTAGAGCTGTCGTTGTGCGAACGGCGCCAGCCGCGAGAAGCAATCCATCTTTATCTCAAAATTTAAATGGATTGCTTCGTAGGAAGAGGAGTAAAGAGAGTATGACTGGGAAGATAAGTTTAACCTCAAGTATGCGGAGTAACTTATTAAGTCTGCAGAATATCAGCAGACAGGTCAGCTCTACCCAAAGTAAACTTGCTACCGGTAACAAAGTCAATTCCGCAATTGACAATCCAAGTTCATATTACACAGCGCGTTCTTTGACCAATCGCGCTAATGATTTAGACGCCTTATTAGATTCCATGGGGCAGGCGGTGAGCACAATTAAAACCGCTTCAACCGCAATAAGCACGGCGGCAGATTTGATTGAGCAAATGAGCTCAATTGCACAGTCTGCCAGCGAGGTTATGGGCGGCGAAGTACACAAAATTGATTCTTCAATGTCGACGTTGGAAATCCAGCAAATCTTAAATCAAGGCGGAATCGTATCTCTGCAGGATGACATCGTTTTAACTGACACTTTAAACATCAACATTGCCGGTACAACCATAGTTGGCAATGGGCATAGTATCACGTATGCCGGCCGTTATGGCTTTAGCGATCCGACAGTGAACGGCAAGCTGGTTAATAAGGTCGGTGATAGCGCTTTGAATATCGTTGCGGACGTCAAAATCAGTGGATTAACTATCAATTATTCCAACAGTGCGGCACAAGGAACAGCAATCAGTATTGCCGGAGCTAAAGCGGATATAGATAACCTCACCATAAACGGCACGACAACTGCTAATCGTTTGTATGGGATTCAGG
>JBNMLW010000155.1:0-3180 GCA_050875025.1 Alphaproteobacteria bacterium | reverse complement strand
CTTCAGCGCTGATTTCTACAAACTCCGCCATATAAGGAAACGGCAGCTCAACCTGAGCGATTTTGTCACCGGGGTTTATCACATAGTCTTTGCCGCTGTTCTCGCCGTTGGTATTGAGCAAACCGATAATCAGTTCGCCGCGGTAATCAGTATCGATAATGCCGGCAATGGTGATTATTCCGTGTTTGATGGCCAGTCCGCTGCGCGAATTGACTCGAAACCACAGCGGCGACTCCGGCGCCAGTTTTACTCCGGTGGGAACACCGACATGCTCGCCGGCGCGAATCGTCAATGGTTCTGATATGGCGGCGCATATATCAAAGCAGGCCGCGCCCTCGCTGCCATAAGTGAGGTTGGAAGAATTTTCCACATAATGCGGAAGTTTGGTATATTGGACTATGGTTTTGATTCTCTGCATATTTCCTCCGCCTATACCGCAACCTCGCCTTTGATTGCCGGATGGCATTGATACCCGACCAATTCAAAGTCTTCATACTTAAAATCAAATATATCTTTAACCTCAGGATTAATCTTCATCTGCGGCAGCGGGTACGGCTCTCTGGTCAGCTGCAGTTTTACCTGCTCAAAATGGTTGCTGTAGATATGAGCATTGCCAAGCGTATGAACAAACTCGCCGGGCTTGAGCCCCGTAACCTGCGCAATCATCATGGTGAGCAGCGAATATGAGGCAATATTGAACGGAACGCCTAAAAACATATCACAACTGCGCTGATAGAGTTGGCAGTTTAATTTGCCGTCAGGCGAGACGTCAAACTGGAAAAAGCAGTGGCACGGCGGCAGCGCCATCTGGTCTATCTGCGCCGGATTCCACGCGGTTACAATCAAACGGCGGTCTTGAGGATTTGTCTTGATCCGCTCAATCACGTCTTTTATCTGATCTATCCCCTCGCCGTTAAAATTGCGCCACTGATAACCGTAAACCGGTCCCAAATTGCCGTCTTTGTCCGCCCACTCATCCCAAATATGGACATTGTTGTCTGTCAGATATTTGATATTGGTATTGCCGGAAAGCAGCCAAATAAGCTCGTGAATAATGCCTTTTAGAAAAACTTTTTTGGTAGTGACCAGAGGAAACCCTTGGCCCAAATCAAAATGCATCTGGCGCCCGAACACTTTGCGGGCATATATGCCGGTACGGTTGTCGGCATCCTGCCCGTTTTCCATAATATCGCGCAACAAATCCAAATATTGTTTCATTGGCCTAATCCTCCTCTATGGCTTTGATAATTCTTTTCAAGACTGATTGCTCCACAAAATCGCCTTTTTTGACATATACGCGGGTAATAACGTTATCCAGCTCGTAGTCCGGAGACATTTGGCGGTATTTGTGCCGCAGAGCCTCAACACACGGGGTGATATCTACCGGCTTGCCCTCTAAATCTGCCGGCAAATCGCCCTGATATTCGCAATCGACCACAATATCGGGCATCAGCTTGGAGCCGCCGGCCATAAACAATTTATAAATTGTGGCGCCGCCGGAAATATACAAATCTTCGGGAAAATCTTTGAACTCATTGATATTGTTAACCACAAAATGATTGGCAGAATCCGCAACCTCATAATCAGGATTGAGCGTCAGCACATATATCTTGCGATTGGGCAGCGTGTGGTTGGGAAAGGTCTCATACGTAGTCTCGCCGGCAACCAGATTCTGCCCATCGGTAATGCGGCGAAAACGCTTAAAATCAGACTTGATGTGCCAAGGGATATTCGGCCCGATGCCGATGATATTATCCCCTTTGTGGCGGCACCAAACAGCAACTTTAGTCATTTTGTGCTCCTTAGTTCTTCGTTGCTCACAGTATAAATTCATATTTTGAAAAACTCAAAACATTATCTCCATTGCTCACAACAAAATATTTATGGCTTATCTTATATCTTGAAATCTTCTGAAAAGTGCATATAATGCCTTCTGTCAGAGCAATCTGACTATGACACCAGAGGCACTATGAAATAGGCGCTTTGGACCCGGGGGCAGTACCCGGCACCTCCACCAATACCCCTTGCGGGGGTGAGATAGGATTGACAGGGTGTAGTAAAGATAGAATGCTGTGTCCGGTGAGATACCACCGTTATCGGTTCAACTTAAAATGAATGCTAACGATAATAACGTAGCACCTGTTGCAATGGCCGCTTAATTGCAGTCGCAACAAACTAAATCCTTTTAGCTTTGGTTAGCTAAGAGTGGGGCTATCGGGACTTGCCCAGCAACAGGAAAGTCCCCCTTTATTTTGCCAAAGGGTGAATGATGAAAGAGTTGGAAATTAATTACGATAAACTGGTTGAAAAGTCGCTCAAACACGTGGTGATTGAGGCTTTGAAAATTGCCGCCGACGAAGGTCTGCCCGGCGAGCACCATTTTTATATCACTTTCAAAACCAACCACCCAAATGCCAGAGTATCTGCCCAACTGCTCAACCAATATCCGGAAGATATGACTATTGTGTTGCAGCACCAATTTGCCAATCTGATGGTCGGCGCCACCTATTTTGAGGTTGATTTGAGCTTTGGCGGGATTCCGCAAACATTGCGTATTCCATACGATGCAATCACCTATTTTGCGGATCCGTATGCCAAATTTGCCCTCAGTTTCAGCAGCAGTGACGATATGTTTGTCAAAGATGATACCTTGGAAGACGGCTCCGCTGACGAGCCCAAAACAATTGCTCCGGTAATATCGATTGACGAATACCGGAAGAAACATGCGTAAAATCTCTGTAATTATTGCTAACCGGCACTCTACCAGCATTTGCCTGGAAGAGGAGTTTTTTGATGCCTTAAAGCAGATTGCCGCGGCAAAAAAATTGAGCATAAACGCGCTGATAACCGAGATTGACGCCGCCAGAGACAAAGAGAACCTCTCCAGCGCAATCAGAGTCTATATCCTGAAAACTTTTATGAACAAAGATTAAATTTGCCCGCTTTTGTTAAGCCCGCCAAACGGATTGTATTGCCCGACTCCGCCAAAGTATTTGCGGAAAAATCCGGGGTTTTCGCCGGGAGCGGCGGTTTCATCAGAGCTGATCTGCACCTCCTGCCCGTTGTTCTTGTTGAGGCGGGAAACAGAATCGACTTTGCCGGCATCATCAAAACGGATAGTCAGGACATCGCGGTTGACTTCTTCCGGCGCAAAAAACGCCACCCGTTTGATATCTGAAG
>JBNMLW010000154.1:0-3182 GCA_050875025.1 Alphaproteobacteria bacterium | reverse complement strand
GTTTAATTTTGTTCTTGCTCAATTCATGAGTCAGCCTTCCGCCCTGAGAGGCCACAAAGTTTTTGATTCCGACATTTTGCAGCGCGGTGGCGATTTCAATTGTGCCAAGCTCAACTCCGCCGGTTTCCAACTCCGGCAAAACTTGCAGAACTACCGGTTCAACTTTTTGATTTTTAGTCATTATTGTACATATCCCTAATAAAAAACAAAACTTCCCCTAACATACAACAAATTTTATTTTCCTCCAAGCAAAAAACATCAGGCATAAACAACATTAGCCGTATTGAATTAGCCGGCCTGCCGATTATTTAAATTTTCAAGTTAATATTTAAGGAGAAAAAGATGCCCTCCGTCAAAATAAGCCGCTTTGTCTCGGCGCTCATATCAGCGGCAGTTGTTGCAATCTGTGCCGTCAGCCTGAAAACTGCCGATTCGGCAGTGCCGGCAGCATCGGAGCCGGTTTTCAGCGTGCTGCCGCTCAAACCCCAAGATATTACCATAACCTCATCTTATGTCGGCTATGTCACGCCGATAAAATCAGTTGATTTGGTGCCCAATGTCAGCGGTTATATTGAAGATGTCTGGGTTGAGGGCGGGCAGGAGGTGCGCGCCGGAGATAATTTGCTGCTGATAGATCAGCGCGAATACAAAGCGGCGCTTGATGCGGCCAAGGCGGCGGTTACCAAAGCTCAAGCCGATTTATCCAATGCCAAGGCTTATTATGAGCGGATAAAAAGGGCCGGCTCCAAAGCGATTTCTCCTACCGAACAAGACAGCGCCAAAGCCGGATATTTGAGCGCTTTGGCCGCGGTAGAGCAGGCCAAGGCCGAGGAGGCCAAGGCGCAAGTTTTGTATGATTATACTGTTTTGCAGGCCTCAATAGACGGCGTGGTCGGCAATGTCAGCCTGACCAAAGGCAACTATGTGGCGCCGGCCGGTTCTCCGTTGTTGTCCATTGTGCAATATAATCCTATCCGCGTAGTTTTTGCCATTTCGGATAAAGAATATTTGAACGCTGTTTCCAGACAAGACGGCCAGCCGCTGTTTGCCGGCGAGAATATCCGGCTCAAGCTGGCAGACGGCTCGCTTTATCAGGCGGCGGGAGAGTTTAAATATACCGGCAATGCGCTTGAAAAAGGCACCGGTTCGGTTGCTGTGTATGCTGATTTTGCCAATTCCGGCCGCGAGCTTATGCCGGATGCCTATGTTGATGTTTTGGTAGAAAGGGTTATCAAAGGCGGATATGCCCTGCGCCAAAACCATGTCACATTGTCTCCCGACGGCGCCTTTGTCTATGTGGCAAACAATAACCGCTTGCGCAAGGTTCCGGTTAAGATTGCCGGTGAACAAGACGGGTATTATATTTTGAATAATCAATTTGCCCAAGGCGATTACCTGGTAATCGACAAAGTCGGCAATATTGCTCCCGATACAACCGTAAAAACCAAAATTGCCGCGGAGAACAGCTGATGTTTTCAGAGTATTTTATCGACAAACCCAGATTCGCCGGCGTAATTTCCATCATTATGATTTTGTTGGGATTGTTGGCAATTGCCGTGTTGCCGGTTTCGCAATATCCACAGATTATTCCGCCGCAGATTGTGGTCAAAGCCACATATCCCGGAGCCAATGCCCAAGTGCTGGTAGATACGGTTGCCGTGCCGATAGAAAATAAAATTAACGGCATTGAAGATATGCTCTATATGTCGTCCACTTCAGATGATAACGGCTCCTATACTCTTACCATTACTTTTAATGTCGGCACCGATCCCGACATTGCTCAGGTAAAAGTGCAAAACCGCCTCCAGCAGGTTACCTCTCAACTGCCCGATATGGTCAATAAACAAGGGCTGGAAGTCACCACCCAGATGTCCAATATCTTGGGAATGCTGGTTTTGCGCTCGCCCAACAAAACATACAATGATTTATATCTGAGCAACTTTGCTTATACCAATATTCAAAATCCTTTGGCGCGCATAGACGGCGTTGGCGATGTAAATATTTATGGCCCGCAGTATTCTGTGCGCGTTTGGCTCAATCCAGACAAACTGGCCTCGCTGGGGCTGAGCAGCTCCGATGTTGTTAATGCTATTGCCACGCAAAACGTTCAGGCCTCAATCGGCGCGGTCGGCTCGGCTCCAAGCGCCGATAATACCGCGGTGGTGCTCTCGTTGATGACCAAAGGATTGCTGAACAGCACGGATGACTTCAAAAACATTATCATCACCACTTCGGACAATGGCGGAGTGGTGCGGCTCAAAGATATTGCCCGCGTGGAGTTTGGCGCGGATTCTTATGCCATGAACGCGCATTATGACAATGCTCCGGCGGTTATCATCGGCTTGAGCCAGACCCCTGGTTCTAACTCGCTCGACATTATGGACAGCGTTTATTCCGAGATAGAAAAACTGAGCAAAACTTTTCCTGACGATATAGAATTTAAGGTTGCTTATGATTCCACGGATTATGTCCGCTCTTCCATTCAAAGCATTATTGAAACTCTGGCGATTACTTTTTCTTTGGTGGTTCTGGTAACTTATGTCTTTTTGCAAAAAGTGCGCACCACGCTCATTCCGCTGATAACAATTCCGGTATCGCTGATTGCCACCTTTGCGTTAATATATGCTTTGGGATTTGATATCAATATTTTGACGCTGTTTGCCATGATTTTGGCTATCGGGCTTGTAGTTGATGATGCCATTATTGTAGTGGAACGGGTAGAATACCTGATGGCCAATGAAAAACTCGATGCCAAGGCCGCTTCTGTCAAGGCGATGCGGCAGATTGCCAGCGCCATTATTGCCACTACTTTTGTTTTGTTGTCCATCTTTATTCCGGTTGGGCTTATGGCCGGCATTACCGGCAAGATTTATCAGCAGTTTGCCGTTACTATTGCCACGGCGGTGGTGTTTTCGGCATTCAATGCGCTCACGCTCTCTCCGGCCTTGTGCGCTATCTTTTTGAGCGGAGAAGAAAAGAAGTCCGCTCATGGATTCTTTAAGTGGTTTGATGAAACGATTGATTTCTTCAAATCCAAATATCTGCAAGTGGTCAGTTGGTTTTCGGCGCGGCTCAAAATTACGGCGTTGGTGGTGTTGGCAACCGTTGCGGTGGTAATTTTAGGCTTTAGGTTTACGGCTACTTCATTCCTGCCGGAAGAAGATCAAGGCATTATCTTTGCC
>JBNMLW010000153.1:0-3186 GCA_050875025.1 Alphaproteobacteria bacterium | reverse complement strand
GCAGAGCCGTCGTTCCCTCGCCGGTGAGCGCCGAAAGCGGCAAAGCTCCACGATTATTGGCCAGTTTTTCCCGCTCTTCAGCAGAGAGCAAATCTATTTTGTTTAAGACTTCTATATACTTGCGGTCTTCTTCTATATTTTGCAGCCCAAGGCTCTCCAATACTTTGAGCACATCCTGCTTCTGCTCCCGCCCTTCGGAATTGGCGGCATCGCGGACATGAACAATGATATCAGCCTGCAAAACCTCTTCCAGCGTGGCGCGGAAAGCCATAATCAGTTCATGAGGCAAGTCTGAAATAAAGCCAACCGTATCTGACAGTATCACCATTCTTCCGGACGGCAGTTTAAGGCGGCGCAAAGCCGGATCCAATGTGGCAAACAGCATATCTTTGGCCAAAACATGGCCAGCTGACAGTTGATTAAATAATGAGGACTGTCCGGCATTGGTATAGCCGACCAGAGCGACAACCGGATAAGGCACCTTTTGGCGGGAAGAACGCTGAATTTGCCGGGTTTGACGGACTTTTTCCAAATCTTTTTTAATGCGGAGAATCTTATCATCAATAATACGCCGATCCAGCTCAATCTGTGTCTCGCCGGGGCCGCCCAAAAATCCGGCGCCGCCGCGCCGGCGTTCCAGGTGAGTCCAGCTGCGCACCAAACGGCTACGCTGGTAGCTGAGGTGAGCCAGTTCGACCTGCAGTTTGCCCTCATTGGTTTGGGCGCGCTCGCCAAAAATCTCCAAAATAAGCGCTGTGCGGTCGATTACTTTGATTTGCAAAAATTTTTCAAGGTTGCGCTGCTGGATAGGGCTCAACGAGGCATCTACTACCAGTAACTCTACGCCCTGCTCGACAAACAGCGGACGCAGGCGCTCCAACACGCCGTGCCCAATCAGAGTTGAAGGTTTGACGGCGCGTAAACGCACGGTTTCCTGATATACAACATCCAGATTTATGGCCAGCGCCAAACCGACAGCCTCTTGCAGTCTGGCCTCGGCAGATACATTGAGATATTGTTCCGCTATCTCCGGAAAGATGACAGCGGTTTTGGTTTGCGGATGGGAATCAAATTCAACAAACGGCAATTTATTCGGCAGTTTCTATGTCAATTGCTTCGGCCGGCATAATGGTCGAAACCGCATGTTTATAGATAAGTTGGGTGTGCCCGTCCCGACGGAGCAGCAAAGCGGCATCGTCAAATCCGGTGATTATGCCCTGCAACTTTACCCCGTTTACCAAAAACACGGTGACGGATACTTTGTTGTTGTGGATGTTGTTTAAAAAGTCATTTTGCACGTTTTGGGACATTTATTTATTCCTTCTGATTATCGTTTACATAAATCTAACAACATTTTTTCAGATTAGTAAAGGTTTTTAAGCAAAAATATTTTCTACCTGGCGGATAGCTCCGGAATCTGTATAGAGCAGGATAATATCACCGGCCTTGAGCTGAGTGGTGGGATCCGGATAGATAGTGCCGTTGTCGCGTTTGAGCAAAAAGATGCGGCAAGCTTTGGGCAAATTCAGCTCGCCAACTTTTTTGCCGGCGCAGATATCGTCTTCGGCCAGCTTAATCTCCCAAATCTCTCCCTGCCCGCGGCTGACGGCATAAGCCTCCTGCATCTTGGTGCGGCGGATTTCTTTGAGCAGGCGCGAGGTGGTGACTGAACTACGGTCTACCAATATATTATCGCCGATATTAAATACCAGATTGTTGTAAGACGGAGTATTCACAACCGCCAAGGTTGAAGAGACGCCGCGTTTTTCAGCCAACAAGGCAGCCAAAAGATTGTCTTTGTCATTCTCGGTTACGGCAATGGCGGCATCGGTATGCGAGATATCGGCCTCGTCCAAAATTACATCGCTGAGCATTTCTCCGTGAATAACAATGGCGCTCTGCAAGTCTCTGGCCAAGCGGCGGGCGGTGTCTAAATCCTCTTCAATAATTTTGCAGCTGATAATGCTGTCATCCTGATCAATTTGCCTCCCCAAATGCTCGGCAATAGAATTTCCTCCGAAAATCAACAGGCGCTCATTGCCGGGCTTTTCCAGCCCAAAGGCGCTGATGGTATTGTATACGGCCGAAATATCCGTATAAATATTAATTTCATCTCCGGCCAGCAAATTGTCATAGGCATCGGGAATAAAGCTGCGGCCGCCGCGCAAAATATTTATGACCGCAATATCCAGATTTTCATCCTGACGGCTGAGCTGCATCAGCGGAATATTCAACAGCGGGCAATTTTCCGCCAGTTTGAGAGTGAGAATACAGCCCTGCTCTTCCAGCACCGGCAGAAAGCCTGAGCACCCCGGATATTTGAGAATTTGCAAAATTGTATTGGCAATTTCAATATCCGGCGATATGACCAAATCTACCGGCAAATGGCGATCATTATACAAGGCGCTCCACAGCGGGTCTAAAAATGCCTCGCTGTCAATGCGGGCAATTTTGCGGGGAATGCTGAACAAAGTATAGGCAATTTGGCAAACCATCATGTTTACTTCATCGACATCGGTCAGCGCCAAAATCATATCGGCATCAGCGGCGCCGGCACGCTCCAAGACATCGGGGTGAGAAGATTCCCCCAATATCGGCAACACGTCGTATTCTTTGGAGATTTCATCCAAACGGCGCTGGTTATGGTCTATCACGACAATATCATTATTGCCTTTTATCAGATAGCTGACGACGCTGTGTCCTACAGAGCCAGCTCCGCAAACAATAATTCTCATGCTTTGACCTCATCAAAAAAACGGTTTATCTCATTGAGCGCATCGGGCAGATTGTCTATGCGCACATAAGTTTCTCTAAAACGGCGGGCATCGCGCAGATTCTTGCAATACCAGCAAACATATTTGCGCGAAAGCCCCAATGCCAGTTTCTCGCCATAGTAGCCTACCAGCTCATTAATATGGGTCAGCAGCGCTTGTTTGGCAAGAGGCACCGGCATAGAAACCGGTTCAACGCCGTGTTCCAAATATTCGTGCGTTTGGGCAATTATCCAGGGCTGCCCAAGCGCGGCGCGGCCAATCATAACCCCGTCGACGCCGGTATATTGCAGCATCTCTTTAGCCTTGTGCGGCGAAGTGACATCGCCATTGCCGACTACCGGTATTTTGACGGCAGACTTGACCTCGCCGATAATATCCCAATCAGCCGTTCCGGAATAAAACTCCGAACGAG
>JBNMLW010000152.1:0-3195 GCA_050875025.1 Alphaproteobacteria bacterium | reverse complement strand
TCAATGTTGTCTGATTTTTGAATCTTATTGAAGTCATCCAAAAGCTGTTTGTCCTGATTATCAAAGTTTTCTAATTTGTCTTCAATAAAACTGTGCCAGCCGCTGATGTTGCCGTCTTCCGCAGGTTTGAAGTCGGTTATAATGGCAGACAATCTGGAGGTAAAACCATCTTTGGCGTTGTTGTAGCGGAAACTTAACATCTTTGCCTGGTTGTGGCTTTCTACAACTTGATTGTAGGTGCTTTGAACGCTATTCTTTTGGTCGGCCAGGTAGGTATCTTTTATCTTGCCGCGCAACTCTTCCAGTTTGGCTGTTGCCTGAGTATTGGCTTTTGCCAACTCGCTGATCAGTTCGTCATTGGCGTCAGGGGTTTCTGATTTGCTGATGTTTTGTGCCAAATCTGCCGACAGTAAATCCAGCTGTTTGCGGATATCGGCATAAGAAGCTCCGGCCTCATCGCTGAAGGCGTTTTGCTGTTTGTCTCTAATTTCAGAGATGGCGGCAGAAATATCAGAAATTAGGGCGGAAGAGGTGTTTTTTTGACCTTCGGCCAAAGATGTCAGGTGATTTTTCAATGCGGTTTCCGCAGCTTTGACATCAGCTTCTTTTTTGTCTTGCCGGCTTTTGTAAAGGTTATATAAGGCGCTTACATCCACATCCAAAAGCGGGGAATCGGCTTGCCCTTTGAGCGAGAACGCAAAGCCGGGCAGGTATTGAGGCTCTTTATATTTGGCATTGAACAATATGTTCATGTCCCATTCCGGCAGATTGCCTTCGCCGCTTAAAGTTACGGTCGAATCCGCATTAAGCATAACCGCGTTGCTTAAACTGATTTTGCTGTCGGCAATTTGAGCCGAACCTTTGAAGCTGTCAAAGGCAGTGTTGCCGGAAAGCAGATTTTCTTTTACCAGCGCGGAGAGGCCGTCGGGAGATTCCCGTTTGGTAATATCTTTGTAGATGCCTGGCAGGTTCCAGCCTTTGATGCTCAGATTGGAAAAGGTAAATTCGGTTTGAGCTTTGAGGCCGGAAACAAAATCAAACTCGCTGTCTGCGGCACTGTCAAAATCAGCTGTAAAGTCAAAAGTGCCGTTCTTGAGAGCATAGACCGAACCGCCGGCATTAAGGCTGTCTGTATCTGCTCCTTTAAGCGAAATTTTGCCTGACGCAACCGGATGATCGTTCATTTGCAGGCGGGCATCGGCATTGAGCTTGCCGCCCAAATAATCGGCAGCAAAAGTTTTTAAGTCAAGGTTTCCGTTGTTTAAGGCGAGCTCGGTTTGAACATTTTGAAAGCTGTTCTGGCGGTAGCTCAGCTCCTGAATATTGAACTTGCCGTCGACATCAAAAGAGCGGTAAAAGCTGTAATCGGCTTTGTCTTTTGACCAGAGAGGTTTGGGCAAAAATTCGGCCGGCGTGTCTGGTTTGAGTCCGGTGATGGCCGGAGTGTTGGTTGATGTATTCTTGTTTAAGAAACGCTCAATTTCAAATTTATTGATATCCAACTCGGTTTTGATAGCCGATCTGTCAGCAGAATCCGTTTGGCGGTTAAGGCTGCCGCTGAAAGTATTGAATCCGATATTAAAGGCCAGCGGGTTGGCTTGGAAGTTTTCGGTTGTGCCGTCAATTGTAGTTTTGAGGCTAATCAACCCCGGAGATGAAGTTTGCGGAGTATATTCAAAATTAAGGTCTTGGAGCATCTTGGCAAAGTCAGGGTGCTTGAGTTCCAAATCGCCGTTGTATTTTATCTGTTCGCCGCTGCGGTCAACTTGTCCGCTGTAAGAAATATCCAAATCTTCAAACTTTATTTTTGACGTGGTGGCAAAGGTATTAATATCGCCGTTGGCGGCGCCGGTAATCTGAAAATCATTAAGCTTTTTGTAGTCTAAGTTAGGCGCCTTAAATTCAAGTTTGTTAATCAGGGCGGCAACGTTATCGGTTTGAATATTGAAATTAAGCCCGTTGAAAGCCGGAGTTTTGCCAAAGCCCTCTACCTGGCCGGACAATTCAATCTTGGAGCTGGCCACGGAGCCAATCTGCAGATTGCTGATGTCCATTTTCCCATCCAACAGGCTGGCTTGGAAATTTACTTTTTCAAACGGCATTTTTTCATAGATGCCGACATCCATTCGGGCAGTAAGCTGCATATCAAAGTTATTGAGAAAGCCGAGTTTGGAGAAACGGTAAGCCATGCGTTGCGCCCAATTTTTCTCCCGCTCTTCATCCGGAAGCGAGCTGATATAGTTGTCAAAATTAATCATGTCGGCGTTGACAATCAGCATAATGTCATCTCTGGCGCCGCGTTTGATTCCGGCCTCTCCGGAAACAGAACTTTTGTCCAGTGTAAATTTGAACGGGGAAACCTGAATCCTCTGCAGCGTGCCGGAAAATTTGGCATTGCCTACAGCTTTGCGGTAGGTGGCGGCGGTGCTGACATTGGGGGCAATTTCCAGCCAGCTGAGCGTTTTGAGAAAGTCATTGGAATTAAGAGTGGTGTCCAGGATGTAAAAAGGTTCGTCTTCAAAGGAGGAAACCGAACCTTTAACGCTGAAATCGGTGTCTCCCGGCAAGGTGGCGCTGAGATTATTCAGCGTTAAGATATTTTCCACAATGTCAAAACTCAGTTCAAAGTTTTTGAGCTGCTGGTTTTTGTAAGAAGTGCGGACGGCTTTGATATCGGTCAAAACATCAAAATCCAAGTTCGGAGAATATTGAGCCTGTCCTTTGCTGTGTTCGGTTACAAAATTTTTGACGGTTTGAGCAAACGGCGTCAAATCAAGGTCAGTAAGATTGAAGGCCATGTCAATCCGGGGTTTGACGCCGCCGTTGCCGAATCCGTCGTTAAATGGCAGCTGCATATTGCCAGCGCCCTGAGTATTGCCGTATTTAACAACAATGTTGGAAAGCGTCAGCTGCTGAGGAGTGAAGTTAATGTCGGAAGTGACGGCCAAAGGATAATCGTAAAAATCGGGCAGTTCAAAACTTTTGATATTAGCCGCCCAAAAATCGCGCAGTTTTTTAGATTCAACAATTACATTGCCGTTAATAACCTGATTGGTAAGATTAAAGTTGCCATCAAAGCGGATGTAGCTTTCGGAAGTGGGGTGGGTTACAACCAAGTTGAGCGTGGTGGTAAAACTGTCAGACAGTTGTCCTAAAGATACGGCAAAGCCTTCCGGCACATTGTCTTTGGTATAG
>JBNMLW010000151.1:0-3206 GCA_050875025.1 Alphaproteobacteria bacterium | reverse complement strand
GTGTTGGAATAATCAATATTACCGGTATATGTTCCTGTCGTGATATCACCTTGGGCGGTGCTGAAAGCCTTATATTCCATACCCCGCATATCAAATCCTGATGCACGGCCTTCTTCAAGAGCTTTTCTTTTTGCTTCAGCCAACTCTTGCTCCAGCGATGCAAGATCTGATTTCAGCCCTGCCAAATTTTCCTGTTCAGCGGCCAGTTGTGCTTCTAATTGCTCTTGCATCTCGCAATATTTTTGAGCATCTTTTTGACCTTGTTTGGAACGAAGTTTTTTGGAATGTTCACAAGCTGCGGTAGCTTCTTTTAATTTATTTTGGTAATCTGCAACCTTGTCTTCTGAGGCCTTAACACCAGCTTTAAAACTATCTACTTTTTCCTGTATGGCCTCTACAGAATCTTCTTCATAATAAGCACCCTGTTTTTTAGATTCTCTTTCAGCCGCGGTTTTTTCTTTGTAGGCGTCATCAGCCGCAGTTTTAGCATCGGCCAGCGCCTGTTTTGCGTCTTCTATTTTTTTAGAACAATCTTCTGTGTTTTGCTTAACACACTGATATTGTAATTTTGCTAAATCTTCGGCGGCTTTGGTATATCCGTCTTTTGCTGCCTGATATTTCTCATCAGCGGCTTTAGCTTTTTCATAAGCTTCTTTTTTGGGGTTTGACGGTAAACTTGATGCAGTTTCCCCCTCGGCCGGCTGTTGAGTAGTAAGCGGGCTGTTATAGACAGCAAGCTGACCGGTAACCTTATTTAAGGTTTGTTGGGCGGTATTCAGCTCCGCTGTCGCTTTCTGACATTTTTCCTGATTGCCCCCTTCTTTGCAGTATTTTTCAACTTTTTTTTGGGCTTTATCAATGTCTTTTTTGGCTTTATCAGATTCTTTAGTCAGATTCTTTTTCTCTTTATTAAGCTGCTTTTCCGCTGCCTTAGCCGCTTTTTTTTCCGCTTTTAATTCTTTGCTTTTTTCAGCCTCTTTAACTTGTTGAAGCGCATCTTTTCTTGCCTGTTTAGCCTCTTTTATATCTTTGGCAGATTGATTTTTGGCTGCCTGCAGAGCCTGATACAGCTCGCCACAATCATCGGTGCAGTTATCATAAGCTTTCTGAGCCACAGTCACTTTTTTGTTTGCGGCAAAAAGAGCCTCGCTATAGGCATCTTCGGCAGCCTGTTTAGCGGCTTTATTCTCATTCTCTTTGGCTTTTATTTGATCTTGTTTGCTTTGCAGATCCGACCGGCGCGCAGATACCCCGCTGCTGGCGGTAACAACAACCCCGGACAAGTTACCGCCATCTACTTCAACATCGTCATCCGCTGCAAAAACCGGAGCCGGATAGTATGATGCCACAGACAAAGCACAGGCAACGAGTATTGCTTGACTTATTTTCTTAAGGTTTAACATGGCACCCTCCTATTCTTTTTTATAATGCCGAAACAAGTTCAGCATAACAGTCCTTTTTATTTTAATGTATCTGTAATCATAGCTTGACTGAAGTTCTTGCAGCCGGTAATCATATTAATAACCTCGCCGGTAGACGCAATTACTACCAATGCGATAACTATTGCGCCCAGCCATTTCCAGTTGAGGTTGCCGAAAAATCCGCCGACCGCAACTCCGATGATACCAAAGCCGGCAACCACATATATCAAATCGCGCAAACCGGAAAAGATATCGCGGCCGGTTTGAATCAGACCGGAAAACAAGCCAAAGTCTGCCGAACATCCGGTAACCGCACTGCTTTTTTGCGTAGTACTGGTTCCTATCGGTTTGGTCTTTTCTTCAGAATCCGTCTTCTTTGAATAGTCTACACAAACATAGCTCTTAGTATTTCCTGAAGAATCATAAACACACTGATGCCCACTTTTTGTACAAGTTTTTTGACAGTCGGCCAGACTTGTCTCTTTTTTGGTACTCTGCTGTGAGGTCTTTACAAACGGATCTTTATTTTCCAAATTCTCCCAACTAACCGTACCGTCGGCATTTCGGCCTGAATTGCCGGTTGCGGCAATAGACTGAGCATGTGCACTGGCGGAAAAAGCGCAGACAAATGCCGCCATCAGCAGAATTTGGCATATTTTCTTAAAGTTTAACATTGCGCCCTCCCGTTTTGTGGTTTGTGTGCCTTTGAATATCTGCCCCCAAAGGCTGATGTTAAAAGGCATTTCTATTTTTGTTTCTGCCCTGAATTGAGTTCAGGATAAATTATTTATAAAGAAAGGGGGACGGCTAAACTGTAATTTAACAGCTCTCCAAGACCCCCTTGTTTAACCTCTTTCTCCTTGGGGCTCGGGCTGCAATACAGCAGCCCGATACCGCATAGAAGGAGAATATTAGTTGGTAGCATTGTTGAAAGAGTCTTGGAAGCCAGACATATTCTCACCGGTAGCGTAGTTAACTACAGAGCCGGCAGCTGCCAAAATGGCCAAACCAACAGCCAAGCTGGCAAACCACTTCCAGTTTACTTTACCAAAGATGGCGGCAAATGCGATACCAACCAAACCGAAACCACCAACGACGAAAATAATCATCTTGATGGAAGTAAATACGTTCAGAGCCTTTTGCTGAGAGGTCTGCATAACACTCTGAGCCGAGGCATCGCCGGCAAAGGTCAACAGAGTAAATACAGCTACCAGACAAAATGTCCAAATGTTGTTCTTAATAAAGTTCATTGTTGTTCTCCTTCAAATTGTTGTGCGAAACTCTTTATACTCTTTTAGAATAACTGATTTTCGCAGTAATTTCTAGCAAAATTGCTTATACCAGAAAATGGTTAACATACTGTTTACGCTCCAAAAAATTTGCTGTAACAAAAAATTCACAGTCCTTAAGCGATGGTAAATGACTGTTTTTTAGGTTATTAGCTGTTCGGCGCCGGCAATAAAATTATAAAAAAAATCCACAGATTTTGTGCATATTTTTCAGCGACTCTTGCCAAGAGTCGCATTTTGATTTATCAAGGCCTTAGAGGGGTTTATTTTATGCCGAAAACAGGTTTAAAAACTTTTGTTTACAGCTTTCATGGCAATGGCGATGATTGTTCCCATTTTTGCGGCGCAACCTTCGGGCACACTACCGGTGTTGGTGATTGAAACGCAAAACCATCAAGCCATTAACTCAAAGGATACGTATGTGGTAGGCACCTACTACCTCGACCCACGGGGCGTGGAGGGCGTAGAAGCTATCGGCTCGGCGGAAAGTCCGCTG
>JBNMLW010000150.1:0-3215 GCA_050875025.1 Alphaproteobacteria bacterium | reverse complement strand
GAAAAAAGTGAGCATTGCCGGATCGGCCTCGGTCAGAAACCGGCTCTGAAAAAAAGTTATGCCCGCGGTAATGGCTGCATATATCACAAAAATCAGCATCGCCATGCGATTCTGAAAATAAGAACAAAACTCTTTTTTGAATATTTGAAAAGTATGGGTAAACATCGGCCGGCTCATTTTTCAAAAGTAACGGATCGAAACGCAGTTTCTATATCATTGGCAGGAGTAAGGCTTTTGAGCCCGTCAGGGGTAGTGTCGCAAATAAGTTTGCCGTGGTTCAGCAGCAATACCCTGGTAGCATAGGCCTCAACTTCTTCCATAATATGGGTGGAAATAAATACGGTATGGCGGCGTCCGTAATTACGCAAAAAATCTCTGATTAAAAACTTCTGATTAGGGTCTAGCCCTTCTGTCGGTTCATCCAGCAGCAAAGTCTGCGGGCGATGAATCAACGCTCCCGCCAATGCCGCCCTCCGCTTAAAGCCTTTGGACAAGGTTTCGCACTTTTGGTTCATCACTCCGCGCAAACCCAGCTCCCAGCTTAAAGAAGCCAAATTATCCACAAAATCCTGCTCGGATAAATTGTGAATTTCCGCCATAAACTTAAGATATTCAGCCACCGTCATTTCCGGATACAAAGCCCCGGATTCCGGCACATAGGCAAAAGACTGCAGTGCCTGCAGCCGCTCTGTCTCAATATTGTGCCCGTTTATCAAAACCTCGCCGCCGTCAGCCGCAATATATCCGCAAATGAGGCGGAACAACGTGGTTTTGCCTGCCCCGTTAGGCCCCAACAGCGCGGTAACTCCGCTGTCCTCAAGGCAAAAATTCACCGAATTTACCGCTTTTACATCCGCAAAAGATTTTGATAAGTTTTTAACAACCAACATAGTATTTTTTCCATATTTGCTTTTGGATTGGCAAAAAATATTATATTAGCTAAATAATGACTTTAACAGCTATTTTCAGTTTTCTTTAACAACTATTTTCATTTTTCAAAATATTGGTGACAAAACATTTATTTTGCTTTATGAATATTATCAGATTTGAACAAAAGGATTGTTGATTATGCTGACAAAAGAAGTTTACAGCCGCGAAGAAACCAAGTACCTGAAAATCGGGTTCGGCGTGGCTCTCGGAATTTTGGTTATTGTGGCATTCTGGATTATGGCCAACCGCCGGGTTACCCATTTGGAAGAAGGCGATTATTATCCGATTGAGGCGCGTTTTAACCGCACAGACGGCCTGCTGGTCGGCGATCTGGTACGCCTGGCCGGTATGAATGTCGGCAAGGTGGTAGACGCCAGATTGGATGATAACTTTAAGGCTATTTTGACACTCGAAATTAAAGACACCATAAAATTACCCGATGACAGCAGCGCATCTATTGTCAGCTCCGGTATTATGGGCGCCAAATACATTGAAATTGAACCGGGCGGATCAGAAGATATGATTCCTGCCGGAGGCGAATTTGCCTATACGCAAGATGCCATGGTTATTGATGAGCTGCTCGACAGAATCATTGGTATCGGAAAAGCTAACCGCAAATCAAATAAAAATTTAGGAGACAAATAATGAACAAAAGACCGGTTGAAACGATTATGGGTATTGTAGTATTGGCTGTTGCGGCTTTCTTTGCCTATTTTGCCTATAATGTATCTGATTTGCAGGTAGTCAAAGGCTACAATGTTACCGCCAAATTTCTCAAGGTCGGCGGCTTAACGGTCGGTTCTGACGTGCGCATCAACGGCATTAAAGTCGGAACGGTTATCGGGCAATCTCTTGATGATGAAGATTATACCGCGGAGGTCAAAATGAGTTTGTCTTCAGACATTCACCTGCCGGTTGACAGCGAAGCCGCTATCGTCAGCGATGGTCTGGTCGGCGACAAATTCATCAAAATCGAACCCGGACACGATAAAGAGTTCTTAAAAGACGGCGATATTATGAAAAACACCAAAGATTTCAAAACTCTGGAAGATATGGTCGGCGAAATTATCTTTATGGTAACTGACAATGGCTCTGATGAAAACAAATAAGCTCTTTGCCGGCACGGCTCTGGCACTTTTGATATCAACCGGTTCGGCAGCGGCCGCCAATATTGATACCAACACCGCCCGCATGCAGGCAATGGATAAAATCACCGGCCGCGTCAGCGAAATTGATGTTCCGGTCAACGGTGAGTCTCAATTCGGGAGTTTTTCTATTGTGGTGCGCAAATGCGTTACCCGCTCGCCGGAAGAAACTCCTGAAAATACGGCTTTTGTAGATGTTGTAGACAACTACAATCCCGAAAAACCGGTAAATATATTTAAGGGCTGGATGATGTCTTCCACCCCTGCCCTTAATGCGGTGGAACACCCGATTTATGATGTTTGGCTGCTCAAGTGCTACAACTCCGATGCCAAGGGCAAAAAGCTTTTGACCAAGGAAGAACTTGAGGCGCGTGATAATGTGCCGATGCAGCTGGTTGAAAGCTCCCTGCCGGCAGAAGAAAATAAACCGGCTGAAGATGCCAAAGTTGAAACTGCTGCTCCGGCGGAAGAAGAAACTGTATCTGTTGCTCCCGAAAATACGGCTGAAAAACCTCAGCCCCAAGAGGTTGTATCGGTAGTGGTTACCGGTGCCAACGAGGACACGGTTGAAGAAGACGGCGCGCCCAAAGCCCTGTTGCAAATAGAACAGGTAGAAAATGTGCCGGCGGCCGAAAACGCACCGTCAACGGATAGCGAACAGCCTGCCGCCGCTGAGGAGCCTGCCGCTCCGGAAGAACCTCAAAATGCCGTTGAGGCCCCCGAAGAAGATGGTTTTATCAGTTTTGATGATGAGGAAGAAAACGCCGGTCTGAGTGCCGAAGCCTTAGTCAGCGAATAATCAGCGCCAAAAGTTTTTGGTAAAGATTACCAGCACCGTCATAACTTCCAAACGGCCGAGTATCATTGCAAAAGACAATATATATTTTACCGTGTCGGACATTCCGGCGTAGGTTCCGCTCGGCCCGATGGCTTGGCTGATTGCCGGCCCGCTGTTAGTTATACAGGCAATTACCGCGCTGAACGCAGTCATAAAATCATAACCGCAAATAGAAACAATAAACGTCAGCGCTGCCACGCTGAAACAATATACCGTCAAAAAGATAAAGATTGAAGAAGATACTTGCGGGCTTATAGCTCCGGCGCCGATTTTAAGCGGTGCCACCCGATTAGGCTCGGTGG
>JBNMLW010000149.1:0-3219 GCA_050875025.1 Alphaproteobacteria bacterium | reverse complement strand
GACTATTTAGGTGCGGCTGTTTTTCTTTCATAAATAGCCGTGCTGGAAGCAAGACGGCCGACGCAGTGTACAAAAAGGAGTACATAAGGAGGTCGGCTTGCGACATGACGACTATTTAGGAAAGAAAAAAATGATGAACATGAGAAACATTGCCATAATAGCTCACGTTGACCACGGCAAAACAACATTGGTTGACGGCCTTTTGAAACAGAGCGGCACTTTTAGAGATAACCAAAAGGTTGAAACCTGCGTAATGGATAGTAATGATTTGGAAAGAGAGAGAGGAATTACCATTCTTTCCAAATGCACTTCTGTTAATTGGCACGGCACCCATATTAATATTGTTGATACTCCGGGACACGCGGATTTTGGCGGCGAAGTTGAGCGCATTTTGTCAATGGTAGACGGCGTTGTTTTGTTGGTCGATTCGTCTGAAGGCCCGATGCCGCAAACCAAATTTGTGTTGGGTAAAGCCCTCAAGCTCGGTCTCTGCCCGATTGTGGTAATTAACAAAGCCGACAAAGCCGATGCCCGCTGTGATGAAGTTTTGAATGAAGTTTTTGACTTGTTTGTAAGCCTCAATGCCAATGACAAACAGCTGGATTTTCCGGTATTATACGCTTCCGGACGCAACGGCTGGGCAGTAAAAGAACTCACAGACGAGAAAAAAGACTTAAGCCCGTTGTTTGAGCTGATTCTTTCCTATGTTCCGGAACCTGCCTGCGAACCGGACAAACCGTTTTCTATGCTGGCTACCACTCTGGAAGCTGATAAATTTATCGGACGCTTGCTTACCGGCAAAATTCAATCCGGCACTTTGCATGTAAATGATACCGTAAAGGTTTTGGACGGCACTAACAAAGAGATTGAGCGCGTCCGCATCAGCAAAATTCTGGCTTATCGCGGCCTCAACCGCGAGGCTCTGGAAGAAGCTCATGCCGGCGACATCGTGGCGGTTGCCGGTGTTGTCAAAGGCACTGTTGCCGATACCTTGTGCGCCTTTGAGGTTAATGAGGCCATTCATGCCCAGCCGATTGATCCTCCGACTTTGGCCATGACTTTTTCAATCAACGATTCGCCTCTGGCCGGCCGTGAGGGCGATAAAGTCACCTCCCGCATGATTTGGGATCGCCTGTGCAAAGAGGCCGAGGGCAATATTGCGCTGAAGATTTCCCGCACCGATACCACCGATTCCTTTGAGGTTGCCGGACGCGGCGAGTTGCAGTTGGGCGTTTTGATTGAAACCATGCGCCGTGAAGGTTTTGAGTTGTCAATCTCCCGCCCGCGCGTTCTGATGAAGAAGGACGAAAATGGCAAACTGCTGGAACCGATTGAAGAAGTTGTTGTTGATGTCGATGAAGAATTTTCCGGCGCCGTTGTTGAAAAACTCGGACAGCGCCGCGCCGAAATGATTGACATGATTCCTTCTCAGGTCGGCAACAAAGTACGCCTGATTTTCAATGCTCCGTCCCGCGGACTTATCGGCTATCACTCTGAATTTTTGACCGACACCCGCGGCACCGGCGTTATGAACCGCCTGTTCAAGTGCTATGAGCCCTACAAAGGCGAGATTGAGAGCCGCCGCAACGGTGTGTTGATTTCTTCCGAAACTGGTACCGCGATTGCTTATTCACTGTGGAAATTGCAAGACCGCGGCCCGATGTTTATTGATCCGGGTGTTCCGGTATATACCGGCATGATTATTGGTGAGCACACCAAACCTAACGATATTGAGGTTAACCCCTGCAAGGCCAAACAGCTGACCAACATCCGCGCCGCCGGCAAAGATGAGGCCATTGATTTGGTTCCGCCTCGCAAATTGAGTTTGGAACAGGGCTTGTCTTATATTCAGGAAGATGAATTGCTGGAAGTTACCCCCAAAACTTTGCGCCTGCGCAAACGGATTCTGGACCCGATTGCCCGCAAGCGTCAAAAGCCCGGCGATTTCTAAAAAAACAACAAAGCCCCAAACTTTTGGTTTGGGGCTTTTCTTTTGCGCAACAAAAAACTCCTGAAACAAATCCGGAGTTTTCAAATTTTGTTTATGGAGAAAGAAAAAATCTTAACGGCCTGCAGACACTCCTCTGGACGCTGCTTGTACTTTTGAAGCCTTCTCCATTTTTGCAAAATTCTCGCTTATTTTAGCCGCTACCATACCGGTAACATCCCTGGTTTTACCCTGAGCCAATTTGTTGGCAAAACGTCTTTCTTGCGCATAGGCAAAGCCGGACGGCGAATAAAATTCCTCACCGCTGCCGCTATGTTGAGACTTGATATTATCTCCCTCAAACCTTTGTACAATACTTTTTTCGCTCATCATTTTTCTCCATAAATAAATTCCGTCATTTTGTCTATTATCGCAAGATAATCTTGTTTTGTCAACTACAAAAGGCGGCAAACCCTGCAAAAATATAGGCAAAACTAAACATTTGCTGTTTTATTATTGCGAATAATAACCTATAATCTCTTAAAATCAACTTAATAAACCGATTAGGCCACAAAATATAATGAGTTTATTCAAATCAATCGCCACTTTTGGCAGCTTTACTTTGCTCTCTCGAATTACCGGATTCTTCCGCGATATGGTGCTGGCAAACTACCTTGGCGCCGGCTTGGTATCTGATGCGTTTTTTGTCGCATTCAAGCTGCCGAACCTGTTTCGCTCGCTGTTTGCCGAAGGCGCTTTTACCTCGGCTTTTGTCCCAATGCTGTCACAAAAATTAGTTACCGATTCCAAACAAGACGCCATTGATTTTGCCGCCCGCGCCATCTCGGTTTTAGCCTTCTTCCTGACGATATTTGTTTTGATTATGGAAATTTTTATGCCCGTAGTCGTGCATATACTGGCTCCCGGATTTGTATCCGACAGCGGCAAAATTGAGCTTGCCGTCCAGCTTTCCCGCATCACATTTCCTTTTCTACTGTTTATCTCCATCGTATCTTTCCAATCAGGAATTTTGAACTCTTTAGGCAAATTCGCCGCGCCCGCCGCCGCTCCGGTAATTCTCAACCTGATGATGATTGCCTCAGTATTTATTTTTGTGCCGTTTGGCGCTACTCCGGCTCACGGCATTGCCGTCGGCGTAACCTTTGCCGGATTTATTGAGATTCTGTGGCTGATGTTTTTTCTCCACCGCCAGCAGGTATACCTCAAACCGGATTTTCATATTCTGCCGCTGCTCAAAGACCATTGCATCCGCACTCTGTTCAAACGCATTG
>JBNMLW010000148.1:0-3266 GCA_050875025.1 Alphaproteobacteria bacterium | reverse complement strand
TTTCCAGTTTATGTGTACGAGCCATTGTATTTATCCTTTAGCTACATTAAAATTTATAGTGGGAGAAAGCCTTATTGGCTTCAGCCATTCTATGAGTGTCTTCGCGTTTCTTAACGGCAGAACCCTTATTGGCAACGGCATCCAACAACTCGTTGGCAAGCTTTTCTGTCATAGTGGTTTCTGAGCGCTTGTTAGCGGCGTCGATAATCCAGCGGATAGCCAGAGCCTGACGACGATCCGGACGAACTTCCATCGGCACCTGATAGGTAGCACCGCCGACACGACGGGACTTAACTTCTACCAAGGGCTTAACATTTTCGATGGCGTCAGCGAAAACTTTCAAAGCATCCTGTTTGGTTTTGGCAGCAATGATATCAAATGCAGAATAAACAATCTTCTCTGCAACAGCTTTTTTACCATGCTCCATAACATTGTTAATAAATTTAGCGACAACCTTATCGCCGTATTTGGCATCAGGCAGCACAATTCTTTTTTCAGCAGTATGACGACGTGACATCTTTTCTACTCCTTATTTCGGTCTCTTAGCACCGTACAGCGAACGACGCTGACGACGTTTTGAAATACCCTGAGTATCCAAGGTACCACGAATGATATGATAACGAACACCAGGTAAGTCTTTTACACGGCCGCCTTTAATCAGTACCACTGAGTGTTCTTGAAGATTATGACCTTCACCAGGGATATAACTGATTACTTCAAAGCCGTTAGTAAGACGAACGCGAGCCACTTTACGCAAAGCGGAGTTCGGTTTTTTCGGGGTTGTAGTGTAAACCCTTGTACAAACACCGCGTTTTTGTGGGCAAGCTTTCAAAGCCGGAACTTTGTTTCTCTTCACTTTGGGTGTTCGTGATTTACGAATTAACTGATTAATTGTAGGCATCACAAATTTCCTTAAGTATTTAATTTTGTTTACAAATTACTCTCAAAAGCCGTGTAATGAGGCACGCAAAACGGCCTCAACCTTCTTTATTGAGTCGTCGCACCATAGACTCAGAGGCGCTAAAAGTCAAGCATTTAATTGTAAAATTTTTCACTTTTTGAGTCTAAAAAACATTAAACTTTCGTTTACCTTCCGGCGCTCGCCGTTACTGCGATTCGCCCTTATTGCGGCAGGCATTTGTATTTTTGAGTCAAATTGAGTCTAACGATGTTTCATCAACCGCTGCATGATTTTGTCAGTCAGGCGGCTGCGCTCTGTTTCATAGGCGCGCATTTTTTCCAAATTCAACCGCGCGCGCTCCAAAAATTTTGCATTGCATCTCATCATGGCCTTAAGGCTTATGACATCATCCTCAAAATGCACTCCCGACGCTACCGCCAAGCCTTTTCCGTATTTTTGCGCCACAATCGCCGGAGGATTGCCCTCGACTTCGGAATACACCGCCCAAACCTCAGTATTCCCCAAATTTTCAAACTTCGGACCGCCATGATAAAATACGCCGTGTTCCTCTCCGTCTGATACCCAGCGGACTTTTGTAACCGCGGCATTGCCAACCGTAGGCCTGTAATACGGCTCCAAGCCGAGTTCATTTTTCAACGTTTCCACCGCGTGCGCATCTACTAAATCCAGCCCGCACGCCTGCTCTATTGCCAAATCGGGTACATCTGTTTCAAAGAACACTTTTTTGCTGGCATAATAAGCGCCGGCGCAGATTCCAAAATAAATACCGCCGTTTTTTACATACTCTCTTATCTTTTCATTACCAAGAACCCGCAGCTTATTCATATACGGGGTTGCCGCCCCGCCAGGAATAAACAAAGCCGCAACCTCTTCATTGAGCGCGTTTTGCTTAATAATTGCCTCAGCCGTCGTCCGATGCACCCGCAATCCCTTTGGCCCAAAGTAATTGCCCAAGACCCGCAGCAAATCAAAGGTGCTGGCGCAGCCCTCGTCATAATATATTAAAATTTTTGAACGTTCTTTTATCATGGCGCGAACTTCTACACCTGCCGCAATCATTTGTCAATATTCGCGCCGGTTTCTTGCATAACCGTCAAAAAAATCTTGCCTTTTTAAAATAAAATTCTAGGATTTCACACATAATGTAACTATGGAGATTCTCTAATTATGACTTATGAAGAAGACATCGCCTGCGCCAAAAAGACTATTGACCGCGAGGTAGAAGCTCTGCGCACACTCGAAAATTCATTGGATTCCTCTTTAAGCAAAGCTCTTGATATGATGGAAAACGTCAAAGGCAGAGTTATTGTAACCGGCATGGGAAAATCCGGGCATATCGGCCGTAAAATCGCTGCTACTCTGGCCTCAACCGGCACTCCGTCATTTTTTATCCATCCCGCCGAAGCCAGCCATGGCGACCTTGGCATGCTGACTGAAGAAGACATTGTTTTGGCAATTTCCAACGGCGGTGAATCTCGCGAGCTTTCTGATATCTTGGTATATTGCAAACGCTACGGCATTCCTTTGATTGCCATGACCAAAAACCCCGACAGTACCCTTGGCAAGGCCGGTAATATTTTGCTCCGCCTGCCCGATGGCGGCGAGGCCTGCCCCTTGGGATTAGCACCAACTTCTTCCACCACCGCCACGCTGGTTTACGGCGATGTTTTGGCAGTTGGACTGATGGAACGCAAAGGCTTTACCAAAACTGATTACAAACGCCGCCACCCCGGCGGAAAACTCGGCGCCATTTTGCAAAAAGTATCTGATCTTATGCATACCGGCGACGAACTGCCTTTGGTTACCGAAGCATCAAATATGCAGGATGCTCTGCTGATTATGAGTTCCAAAATGCTGGGCTGCGTCGGCATCGTCAACAACAACGGCGAATTAACCGGCATCATCACGGACGGTGATTTGCGCCGCTGCATAAATCCGGATATTTTGACTCACAACGTTACTACCGTTATGACCAGAAATCCCAAAACCATTGATCCCGATGTTTTGGCGGTTGAGGCTCTAAATACCATGAACACTACCGGCCGCGGTATTACTCAGCTGTTTGTTTTGCAGGATAAAAAGCCCATCGGGCTTATCCATATTCATGACTGCCTGCGCGCAGGAGTTGCCTAAAATTGTTAGACTTGAAAAAACTCGACAATTACTTTAATGCCGATTCTGAGCAGCCTGTTCATTCGTCAGGAGCTCCTCTGAATCGGCATTCCCGTTTTGTCAAACTGGCCAAGCTTGCGCTCCCGTCTGCTGCGGCGGTGCTGGTAGCTTTGCTGTTGTTTTTTCCGTATCTGAAAAAAGACACTCGCGATTTCCGGCTTGATATCACCCG
>JBNMLW010000147.1:0-3287 GCA_050875025.1 Alphaproteobacteria bacterium | reverse complement strand
GGCCTTTACAAAAAAGCAAAAATTTCAAAAGGTTAGCACCGATATTTGCCAAAGTATTCTGGCGCTGGCTAATTTTTTGCTGGATTTTAAAAAATAAATATGTTATAAGCCTCTCTTGTTTGTAAACTATTTGTTAATATTTATAACGGGTAGTTTGGGTTTTGCCGCGGTTGGAGAGCGGTCAAACCGTTGGATCACCAACCTCAGACTATTTTTATTTTATAGTTGCCGCATGGCAGGTTGAAATTGGCACATTTGTTGCATGAGGGATACCTGTTGGCTGGTCTGAGGGAGCAGAGGGATGCGACTTTTCGTATCAAAAATTTTAATGTTTTTGTTAATATTGCTGATGTTAATTCAGCCAGTACAAGCTCGAGCTTACACTGAAATCCGTGATGATGCTCTGGTTTGTATGGATGCCACACAAAAATTTGAAAAAGAATATCAAATAAAAGAACACCTCCTTTCCACAATTTCCAGCGTCGAAACCGGCCGCTGGGATGCAGAGCGCCAACGCAATGTTGCTTGGCCGTGGACCGTAAACGCTCAAGGCAAGGGTTATTTCTTTAACACCAAAGCCGAGGCCGTTCGCGAGGTTAAGCGTCTGCAGGCCGCAGGAGTCAAAAGTATTGATGTCGGCTGTATGCAGATTAATTTGGCCTACCATCCTAAAGCATTCAGAAGCATAGAAGAGGCTTTTGACCCGCAAAAAAACGTGGAGTATGGCGCCAAATTTTTGAAAAACCTGTATTCTAAAAAGGGCAATGACTGGATTAAGGCCGCTATGGCTTATCACTCCAGCGTGCCAAGAAAAGCCCAAATATACAAGAAACGGCTGGCCAGCGCCTATGAGGGCGTAAAAGAGGCTGTTGATGCCAATCCTTTTATGTTTGGAAAAAAAGCGCACAAAACCGCCAAAACACTTGCAAGCAGCCATGTTTATGCTAAAAATAAAGTCAAAATCGAACGTATGACTGCAAACAAGGCGAATGCGTGGCGGCAGGCTAAATTGGAAGAGTACCGCAACAGCAAACGCCAATAAAGGTTTTATATCGAACCATGGCGGAATATTTTTCAGAGGACGGCTTATACTGGAGGCCGTTGGGCGGTAACAATATCGACCAAATCAGTGGGCACTGCTATCAATACACGGATGTTAAAAGCTTAAAATCCGGTTTGAAAGCAACCACTATTGTGGTCGATCTCGGAAAATTTGACAATCATCAAGCCTTGGGAATCAAAAACTCGGTGGCGGCAGTTCCGGATATCAGAGAGCTGCTCAAAACCCCGTTTTTGGAGCCCGAGGCTATTTTTTTGACCCATTCGCACCCCGACCATTTGAACGGGATTGTTCACTACCTTAAAGCCGGGTATTCTTTACCCCCGTTGTATGGCGGCAAATATACCATGATGATATTGAACGAGCTCTATGACGAGTTCTGCGTTATGCCGTACGAACGTCCGGATTTTAATATTATAGACGACGGCGATGTTATAAAGTGCGGCTCATTCAAAATTGAAGTTTTGGCGTCATCGCACACCTGCTTTGACAGTTTCGGGCTGCTGATTACCGCTCATGACGGAACAACGGTTTATCATACCGGCGATATGAAAACCGACAACAGCACCTACTTCCGCAAACCGACAAACCTAAAACGCCTGACGCAAATGGCCGGCAAGGTGGATTTTACGGTTTGCGATTTTTGCGGCATTGTGCGCGACGGCATGGCAGTCAGAGAAGTCGACACCTTCAAAAAACTGGTTGAGCTGATAAAAAAATCGCGCAAAAATAAGATATTCATACCGGTTTATCCCACTCATGCGGAGATGTATCTGATTGCATTTTTGGCAGCGTTAAAGCGAAAGAAGGATGTAATTTTCTACGGCGGCAAAGATTTTTACTCTTATTTGGAACAGATAAAAAATTACGGGCTGGATTTTGCCAAGCTTGCCCGCGGCCGCATAAAAGTCTATGTCGGCACTCCGCCGGAAATCAAAAGCCTCAAAGGCAAATTTGCCGTTATCGGAACATATAACGACATCGGCAATCATTTTAACGAGAGCAGCTCCGACAGTTTGGGAATCATTACTTCCGGCACTTTCTTTAACCCGTTGCGCGGACAGTTCAATGCCCGCAATATCCGCTTTGTCGATACCAAAGATTATCCGGTTTTGCAGGGATACGGGCATGGTTTTTTGGGCGATTATGAAAAAATCAACCAAATTTTGGAGCAGCCGATATTTATACCTACGCATTGCCCGATTTATGTTATTGACAGTTTTCGCCGGCTGGCGGAATATATAGGCATAAAGATTGCGGAGCCGACAGCGCAAAACAACCATATCTATAAGCTGGAGAAAGGTTGCTTTAAGGAAGTAAAATCCTCTCCGGCAACCTGGCTGGTAGTGAACTATATAAACAACCAAGCCTCTTTTACCGAGGTTTGGCAAAAACCTACTTCCGGCTTGGGATTTTTGAAAAGGACTTTCAGTGCCCGCCGCTGCCGCAATCAATTTGAGATAATGCTGCATCAACGCCAAAACAAGGATAACAAAGATGCAAATAAATAAATATTGCGATGAATATAATATCCGCAGCTATGAATGCGACAGCAACAGCAATCTGCGGATTTTGACTTTAATGAATATTTTTCAGGATATGGCAGATAATCATGCCCGCGAACTGGGGTTGGGGATTGATTACGTGCTCTCCAAGGGTTTGGCTTGGGTCGGCACTAATTATGCCATGGATATTGTCAGGCTGCCCAAAATGCACGAGCATATCAAAATCATTACCTGGCCGTCTGCCGAGCGGCGGCTTGGCGCGGTGCGCGATTTTGAAGTATTCGGCGGCGACGGCAAGAGCATAATTAAAGCCTCCAGCCAGTGGGTACTGATAGACTTTAAGCGCAAACGTCCGGTAAGCCTGAACGAGAATCTGCCGGAATATACCTGTATTCCCGAACGGGCTTTGGAAACTGATTTTCCCAAATTGCCGGATGTTGAGCGAGTAGACGAAGAAACAAAATTCAGAGTGCGTTTTGATGATATTGATATGAACAAGCATGTAAACAATGCGGTGTATGTGCTTTGGGCCAGCGAAGCCGTTAATCCGGAGTTCCGGCTGGGACACACGCCCAAGCATATTGAAATATCTTTTCGCAAAGAAGGGCACATGGGCGAAAAAATTAAGGTCAGCACCCAATCTGAAGGGCTGCATACTTTTCATACTATCCGCACTTATGACAGCAATGATGAAAGGGAATTGGCCAGAGCCTATATTGAGT
>JBNMLW010000146.1:0-3292 GCA_050875025.1 Alphaproteobacteria bacterium | reverse complement strand
GTGTGGTTGGTATAGGCAAATACCTTAGAGGTAACATTCCAGGCATCTTCCCATTCCTGCCCATAGACATCGACCAGCAGGCGCATCATTTCGGCAATAGCAATCGCTGGGTGGGTATCATTCAGCTGAATAACCACTTTTTCCGGCAGCTGGCTGAAGTCTTCGCTCTTTTCCAAAAAGCGGCGCAAAATATCCTGAATTGCGCAAGAGGCAAAAAAGTATTGCTGCTTGAGGCGCAGTTCCTTGCCGGATTCTACGGCATCGGACGGGTACAAAACTTTAGAAACCGTTTCGGTCTCAATTTTTTCTTTCATCGCCTCAATGTAGCCGCCTTCATTAAAGATGTTGATGTCCAATTCATCATCGGTTTTGGCGGAGAACAGGCGCAGATAGTTTACAGATTTGCCGGCATATCCGACAATCGGAAAATCAAACGGCACGCCGTAAATTGTTTTGGTGTTCATCCAAACAAAGCTTTTTTGCCCGTTGGGGTTATCCAAAACCTCAACATCGCCATAAATCGGAATTTTTACAATACGGTCATGGCGGGCAAACTGCCACGGAGAGTTTTCTGCCGGCCAGCTGTCTGCTTGCTCAACCTGATATCCGTTTTCAAATTTCTGTTTGAACAAGCCGAACTGATAATCGATTCCGTAACCGAAACCGGCCAGACCCAGCGATGCCATAGAGTCCAGATAGCAGGCAGCCAAACGTCCGAGGCCGCCGTTGCCCAGCGCCGGATCATATTCGGTGTCAAAAATCTCTTCCAGCGAAAAGTTTGGAAAGCCGTCAATCTTAACGCTTTTTAAGATATCAAACAGTCCGAGGTTGTGCAGGTTGTTTTCCAAAGAGCGGCCGATAAGATATTCAATTGAGAGGTAATAAATCCTTTTGGAGTTGCATTTGTTGTAGCGGGCAATTGTTTCATACATCTTATCCATTGCAAACTCGCGCACCGCCAGAGAGATAGCTTGCAAAGCCTCATCTTTGGTGAGTTCGCAGGTACGTTTGCCGATAAAATATTTAATATAATGCTCAATCGAAAGTTTGAGGCGGGCCCGGTCAATTTCATTAATAATCATAGAATTTTTTTTCACTTTAATTAACTCCTGTAGGGAAAAATACCGAATTATCCCAAGCCTAGTAAAAATTGTTTGAAATATGGTTAATATATAATCCTTTTTGTCGGCTTTATCAGATAAAATGCAATTTTTTTTCAGAAAAATTTATTGTAAATTAACTCCCTTACTAATATAATCGGCAGCAATTGTGATTAATATTAGAGGTATAAGATGAAATATGGTTTTATTGCCGGACTTATGGCGGCAACATCAATTGCTTTGGCAGCCGCTCCTGCCTCAGCCGGAAATATTTTTGATGCACTGAGCGAAACATACAACACCAACCCGACCCTGCAGGCCGAGCGCGCATATCTGCGTTCCGTAGATGAAAATGTGGCAATTGCCAAATCCGGATATCGTCCGACCGTGGCTTTGACCGGCTCCTATCGCGATACTCACAATAATGTGGATTCTGACAGCTCTTATGGACGCGTTGGCGGAGGAGATACCACCAACAAAAGTATGGCCGCCAAGCTCTCTCAACCGTTGTTCAGCGGTTTCTCTACCGTGAACTCCGTAAAATCGGCTGATCAGGCTGTGCGTGCCGAGCAAAACAACCTCTACAATGTTGAACAACAGGTTTTGCTTGATGCTTCAACCGCATATTTGGATGTTTTGCGCGATGAGGCGATTGTTGAACTGCAAAAAAATAACGAAAAACTGCTTAAAAAACGTTTGGACGAGACCCAGCAGCGTTTTAATGTCGGTGAGGTAACCCGCACCGATGTTTCGCAGGCCAAAGCCCGCTATTCACAAGCCATGTCTGACCGCATTGCCGCCGAGGGAACCCTTGAGGTTTCTAAAGCCTCTTATGCCAAAATCATCGGCTCCGCGCCAGATAAGCTCGAGGAACCGACGGTTGTAAGCGGCATGCTGCCCAAAAATTATGATGAGGCTATGAACATCGCCCTCAAAAACAACTATTCTATCAAACAGGCAAAACACCTTTACAACTCTAAGGGCTATGCCGTATATGCCAACACCGGCGCTCTGATGCCGCAGTTGAGCTTTGATGCCGCTGCCTCTAAAGTAAAAGCCGAGAACGATAATGCCCTGAGCGGCGATACCACTACTGACAGCGTTGAGTGGGGGCTGAACTTGAGTATTCCGTTGTACAATGCCGGTGAGAGCCGCGCCAAAATCCGCCAGAGCAAACATCAAAAATGGCAGGCGCAGGAAGTTATGATGGAAACCGAGCGTCAGGTTAAGGCTACATTCTCCAGCGCTTGGGAGATTATGAAAACCAACGAAACCAAAATCTCTGCCATTAAAGAGCAGGTAAAGGCCAACGAGATTGCCTTGGACGGCGTGCAAAAAGAAGAGGCTTTGGGCAACCGTACCATTTTGGATGTTTTGGATGCTTATCAAGAGCTGCTGAACTCCAATGTTGATGAGGTTACCGCCCGCCGCAACTACTATGTTTCTGCTATGAATGTTTTGGTTTCTATGGGCAAACTTACAGCCAAGGACTTGAACTTGGATGTCAAACTCTATGATGCCAAAAAGTATTACAAAGAAACCAAGGACAAGTGGCTGTCATTAAATTGATGATATTTGCGCAAAAGTTGCTTGATAATACGGGATTTTTGTGTAAAATAAGCTCAAGTTAATAAATTGGAATGTAAAAATGGCTGACGAAACTAATCAGGATATGTCTATGGAGGACATCCTTTCTTCCATCAAAAATATATTGGAAGAAGATCAATCGACTGCGCAACCGGAACTTGAGCCGGAGCCGAAACCGGCCGCAGATGAAGATGTTTTGGACTTGACAGCCGACATGCGCCTGCCCAAAGAGGAAAGTCCCATAGATTTGGACGCTGAACTTGACGGCGTAAAAGTTCCCGAACTTTCCGCTGAGGCAGAAGTTTCTGCCGAACCTGCCGCCGCAGAGCCGGATTCGGATGAGCCGCGCGGCGTCGGCGTTGGTTGGGAGGATTTTGAGTCTGATCCTTTTTATGAAGAGCCGGCTGAACAGCCTACAGAAGAGAGTGTTCCTGCTGCAGAGGTTGCCGCTGAAGAAGCTGAACTTTCTGAACCTGCCGCGGCTGCAGAAAAAGAACCTGAATTAGAACCGGAGCCGGTGGCGGAGGTTGTTGCGCCCGAACCGGAACCCGAACCGGAGCTAGAGCCGGAACCAGAGCTAGAGCCGGAACCTGAACCAGAGCCTG
>JBNMLW010000145.1:0-3325 GCA_050875025.1 Alphaproteobacteria bacterium | reverse complement strand
CTATTATCTTGTTGCTGAACCTGCAGCTTAACCTTTTGGCTCCGGAAGTTCTGTTCGGAATTATCCTGGGCGGCGCGGTTATCTTCTGGTTCTCCGGCGCATCTATGCAGGCAGTTTCGACCGGTGCATATCGCGCGGTTAACTATATCAAGAAACACATCAAACTTGATACCGCTAAAGCAGCATCGATTGAAGATTCTAAAAAGGTTGTTCAGATTTGCACCCTCTATGCGCAAAAAGGTATGTTCAATATCTTTATCGTAATCTTCTCGTTTACGATGGCTTTTGCCTGTTTTGATGCAAATCTGTTTGCCAGCTATCTGATTTCAATCGCAGTGTTTGGTTTGTTCCAGGCTCTCTATATGGCCAACGCCGGCGGTGCTTGGGATAATGCCAAAAAGGTTGTGGAAGTAGATTTGAATGAAAAGGGTACTCCTCTTCATGCTGCCGCAGTTGTCGGCGACACCGTGGGCGATCCCTACAAAGATACTTCTTCAGTAGCTCTGAACCCCATCATCAAGTTCACAACTCTGTTCGGTTTGTTGGCTGTAGAAATGGCCGTATCCGCGCCGCGTTGCGTATCCTTGGGCTTGGGTATAGCTTTCTTCATCCTTGGTCTGATCTTTGTATGGAGATCGTTCTATCGGATGCGTATCGAAAAACTATAAAAACAAAACTGCAAAAGGCTTGCCATACTTGATTTCGGTTCGCTTGTGTACCTATTTTTTGTACACGTCGCTCACCTTAATCAGCGTAGCGCAAGCCTTTATCAGTTTTGCTGTATAACGGCACATCTAGAGGCGCTTAGTACGGTCTCGAAAAATTCATGTACTTCTTTGTACACTAAAATTTTTCTCGCCTTCTAAGCGCCTCTATTTGTACCATTCTCCAGACTTTTTGTGCCCTATGTGATTTCGGTTCGCTTGTGTATCTATTTTTTGTACACGTCGCAATAGCACATCTAGTCTTTTTGTGTATCAATATTTAAAAAAACAAAAGCTCTGCGGTTGAGGCAGAGCTTTGTTTTTTAGTACTTTCTATAGTCAAAGTAGAAAGTGTAGAATGGCAAGGCAGTTGCCTTGTCTTTTTCTAATTTGGCTTTGCGAAAAAGCACCGGATTAACCTTGGTGACATTGCCTTTGTTGTCGTAGGCCGTCCAAGAATTTCCCTTGCGGGCGAAAGCCAGATTTTTGGAGAAATTACCGGCGATTGCTTCAATAATTTCATCATATTCACTGGGCACGGTCTGATTGTAGCGCGGATCATTCTTTATGTCATGCCGGCCGTAAACATACCCCCATTTGCCGTTTTCTTTGATGGCATAGCCAAAACATCCGACATTGAGGTCTTCATAAGGGCCGGTAATGGTGGAATAAACGCCGGCAGGAGTATAAAATTTATATTCCCAATAATTGCCGAAACATAATCCTTGTCCGCTGCCGACATACTCAACTTTGGTTACCGGGTGGTTCTCGGCAAGAGCCTCGCAGTTTTCGTTATAATAAAACAACTGTCCGTCCTTGTGTCCGATAAACATGTTGCTGCCTTTGCCAATCTGTTTGAAGTCAATCTTGTCATATTGGCATTTGATTCCGCGCTGCTGCCACTCCTCCTTATAGGTCTTAAGCTTTCCATAGCCGTATTGATCCGAATGGAAGAACAGTTTGGCGTCATCCTCATAAGCAACACCCCATAACTCTTTGCCATCGATTTTTTTGATGACATACAGTCTGCCGTATTTAGAACCGGTTTCCTGAAATTTGGTGCAAGCACCGAAACTGAGGGCAACTATTGCCGTCAGTAAAGCTAAAAAAATCTTTTTCATAATAAATAGTTTTAGAATTAATAATCTGTTGGTGTGCTGAGTTTATATCTGTTTTGGACAAAAACGCAAGTTTTTTGTACTGTCAATTTGTGAAAAAATCAAAAAACTGTAACAATTTATAAGTAATTTGTGTGATATGATAAAGTTATAGAGAATCTGTACCGAAGAGAAAAACAGCGATGACACTCGGAAAACGTAATATATTGAGCTTAGGCGGTTTGATTTTGGGCGCGCTGTTGCTATTGGCGCCGAGCTTTGCTATGGCCGATACAAAGTATGATCCTAAAGATATTACGGCGAGGTCGGCGCTTAATTTTTGGGCCAAAGCTACCGGCAAACCTGTAGATGTTAAAAATGACGAGTATATAATCTGCGGCACCGCAGTATGCAATCCGACCGGTACTAAAAAGGATAAGTCGGATGCTCAGCGCTGTATTCAGCGAATTACAACCCGTAAAGATTGGGTTACAAATATGGCTAACAGTTCAATTCTATCTGCTTCAATCGTAAATGTGGTAGTGGGTACGACGATTAGGTGGATTCGTGGCGATGGGACGGTTACTGATTATGAATATAAATGCGTATCAACAACAGCAAAACTTGAGGCTGGTTGGTCAGAGGCTCCGGAGGGCGGTTTTGTAACCCATAGAGAAATTACCAAGGGCGGGTGGTTCCCCAGTGAGGAAGAGCAAGGAATTTGTGCCGGCGGCAGTAATGGTGGAACATACTGCCTGGCGACAAAGGGCAGCGGCCGAGCTACAGTTGCATATAATAAGGGGAATACAGCGTTCAAAGGCTGCGAGGTATTGCCGGTAAAACTGTATAATTCCCGCAAATGTTTCTTCTGCCCGCTGTTTGCCGTGATGTATAGGGTGGCGGGAAATATTACGGATATATCTTTCCATAATCTGGCGGCGGCTTTTGCGGCGGTGCTGATTTTGGGCTGGGCAATTTGGGTGGCTGTGCAAACCCTTACTCAGGTCAGTTCTTTGACCAAACAAGACGCGCCTAAGTTTTTGACTAATCTGATTAAGCAAAGCTATAAGGTGTTGATAGCCTTTTTGTTGCTGCAGTATTCGGGGCAAATATTTAAATATGCGGTTACGCCGATTTTGGAAGGTGGATTGGCATTTGGCGATGCCATGCTGGATGACCGCTTTAAGGCTATAGAAATATCCGAAAACCTTGACGCGATGGCGGCAATGGAAGAAAGAAATCCCGGAATAATCCAAAGAGTAAGTATACTGACAAATACTGATTATTATGGGCCTTCGCTCTATATCAAACTGGATAATTTTGTCGTAAACCTGCAACGCAACATTGCATTTATGCAAAACGTCGGTTCTTCGCTGATTTGTATCGGCGGACATGGTATGGTGCGTTCCGGTTCAACTCTAAAATTTCAGGAAGGCTTTGTAATTGTTATTCAGGGCGTGATGCTGGCCGCATTTGCCTTTTTGATGGCATTGGCGTTTGCTTTTTATCTGATTGATGCGGTGG
>JBNMLW010000144.1:0-3342 GCA_050875025.1 Alphaproteobacteria bacterium | reverse complement strand
GTCGCGCGGCAAAACGCCGATATGCTTGGCGTATCATCCAGATTAAGCTTGTTGAACGCTTCCTGGTTTGATGCTGACTTTTTGAACCTGTTTGCGCAGAGGTTTGATATCATTGTTTCCAACCCGCCTTATATTCCAAGTGCCGAGATTCCCTTGCTGGAAGAAGATGTCAAAAACTATGATCCTCTGCCGGCGCTGGATGGCGGCGCCGATGGCTTGGACAGCTACCGCCGGATTGCCGAACTGGCGCCGCGTCTGCTTAATAAACAGGGGCGTGTTTTGCTGGAAGTCGGCGAGAATCAGGCTCGAGATGTGGCTGCAATATTTGTTGCCGCCGGATTCGACTTAGAGGCAATCCGCCAAGATTTATCCGGCATTGAACGTTGTGTATCCCTGAAAAAATAATTTGCAATTAGAAAATTATTATGTAATATAACCGATGTTAGCGGCGCTGTGTTTCGTTTTTGTCTGGCGCCGGATATTTTCATCAAAAACAAAGTTTATTTTAGTCTTTTATGTTAACATGCTCCACGCTTGCGGGAGTTGTATTTGTGGTAAAAATTTATGAAAAAAAACAATAAATATCGTTCCAATAACAATAATAACAACAGCCATATCTTTTCTTTGAACTATAAGTTTGACAGCACCAGTCCGGCCGGCAAATGCAGCGGCACCGCGCTGGATTTAATTAAACGTTATAATGAATTGGCCAAGGAATCTCAAGGCAACGGCAATTATGTTGAGGCAGAAGTTTTCCGTCAATATGCCGAACATTATCGCAAGATTGTTACGGAAATCAATGAGCGCAAAAATGAAATGAACGACCGCCGTTTCCAGCAGCAAAATGCTGAACAGCCGGCTGTTGAAAACGCTCCGGCTGAGGCTGTTGAAGATTCTGCCGCCGCTCCGGCCGAGGCTGTGCAAAATTCTGCTCCGGCTGAACCTGTTGTCGCAGCAGAAGAACCGGCTGCCGCTCCCAAAAGAAGCTTTAAGGTAATAGAGATTCCTGCCGCCGATTCCGAAAAACCGGTTTCCCGCCGTGGTCGTCCGCGTTTGAGCGCTGCCCGCAAACCCAAAACTGAGGCAGCTGCCGCACTTTAATTTTTTTCGAGGCGCACATGTTTATAATCGCATTTATAATCATCGCAACAGCTTGTTCGGTAATCTCCGTCAAAACATTGGTCGGATATTCCGATATGAATCTTGTCGGCAAATTGTTTGTCGCCGCATTGGTTATAATCGGGTGGTTTGCCCCGTTGCTGATTTCATGTGCTCAGCATTTTGATTTTTTGCCGCTTAATCTGTTCAAGGTATTGTCTTTTGCCGGTTATACCTTGTTTGGATTAATTTTTATTATTTTCTGTCTGTTGATGCTGCGCGATATTATTTGGTACGGCATCTACGGGTCAGCCCGCCTTATCGGCATTGACAGCTGGTCGCTCAATCCCAAAAATATCAGTGTTCTCGGCTATGCCAATATTTTGGTAGTTTTGTTGGGATTATTGCTGGGCGGCTATGCCATGTATGAAGGGGTAAAAGTCCCGGATATCAATTATATCACGGTTAACAGTCCGCTTTTGAACAAGAACCTGCGCTTGGTGCAGCTTTCAGATACTCACATCAACCGTACTATTCCGCTGTCCAGAGTGCGCAGAATTGTTGATTTGGTTAACAATCTGAGCCCGGATGTCATTGTCCTGACCGGCGATATAGTTGATGATGATTCAACTGTTTTGGATGAACAGTTGGCAGTTCTTTCTAACTTGAGCGCGCCTTACGGAGTCTATGCCGTTATCGGCAATCATGAATTTATGTATGGCATTTATGCCTGGATATATCAGTACAAAAAGCTTGGCTTTAATGTGCTGCTCAATCAAGGCGAGACGGTGGCGAATGATATCTTTATTTCCGGTATTCCCGATGCCTTTACGGCTATCTCCAGCCCGAACTTGAATATCAATCTTACCAAATCTTTGGAAGGCAGCCATCCCAAACAGTTCCGTATTTTGCTCTCGCACACGCCGGAGGTTGTCAACTCTATCAGCAGCTTCAACTACCAGCTGATGTTGGCCGGGCATACCCACGGCGGACAAATTTTTCCGTTCCATCTGTTTGTCAAAAAAGCCAATCAGTATTTGAGCGGCGATTACCTGGTCAACGGTATCAAACTCCACGTGTCGCCGGGCGCCGGAACCTGGGGGCCGAGTATGCGTTTGTTGGCTCCTTCTGAGATTGCGGTAATCGACCTTGTAAAAAAATAACTTCATTATCTTGATTTTTTCTCCTTGGGTTTCCTATATTAAAAACAAGGAGATGAAAACTATGGATTTTGAAAAACTTACTGCTAAATCAAAAGATATTTGGGAGCAGGTGATTAAACTGGCGGCTGCGCGCAAAAACCAGTATATTACGCCGTTGCACCTGTTAAAAGTGCTGTTGGATGAAAAAGACGGCACTATTATGAACCTTATCCTCAAATCCGGCGGCAGCATAACCGCTATCAGGGATAAGCTTGAGGCCGCCTTTGCCAAACTGCCGCAAGTTGCCGGTTCATCGGTGCAGAGCCTGATGAGCCAGGATTTTACCACAGTTATGATGGCGGCGGAAAACCTTGCCGATAAAGCCAATGATCAATATGTTACGGTTGAGCGCTTGTTGCAGGCTTTGAGCGTAACTGCCGGCAATGATGCTTATGATATTTTGGCTTCTTCCGGCGTAGATGCGGCAAAACTCAATCAAGCAATTAATGAATACCGCAAAGGCCGTTTGGCGGATAGTGAGACTGCCGAAGACAACTTTGAGGCGCTCAAGAAATTTACTATTGATATTACCCAAAAGGCCAAAGAGGGCAAACTTGACCCGGTTATCGGCCGAGAGCATGAGATTCGCCGTACTATTCAGGTTTTGTCGCGCCGAACCAAAAATAATCCGGTGCTGATTGGTGAGCCTGGCGTAGGCAAGACCGCAATTGTTGAAGGTTTGGCTATGCGAATTGTCAACAATGATGTTCCGGAAAGCCTGCGCGGTAAACGCTTGTTGTCGTTGGATTTGGGCGCCTTGATTGCCGGAGCCAAATTCCGCGGTGAGTTTGAGGAACGGCTCAAAGCGGTGCTCAAAGATGTTGAGGCCTCTGAAGGCGGCATTATCCTGTTTATTGATGAGATGCTTACTCTGGTCGGAGCCGGCGCCTCAGAAGGTTCAATGGATGCCTCCAACTTGCTCAAACCGGCCTTGGCGCGCGGAGAGCTGCACTGCCTCGGGGCCACCACTCTGAACGAATATAAGAAATATGTAGAAAAAGATGCTGCCTTGGCACGCCGTTTTCAGGCCGTTTATGTCGGT
>JBNMLW010000143.1:0-3391 GCA_050875025.1 Alphaproteobacteria bacterium | reverse complement strand
GGCTTAAGGTACCGCCAAAATCAAAAGGAATTTTGATATGAGTATTGTAGTTTTCAGGTGATTGCTGGTTCTTGAGCAGCTTTAAATCTTCTTCATCCAATCCGTATTGCAGGCATTCTTCGCTGTGCGAATATCCCAAAAACTTAAGAAAGGTTTTTCTCAGCCGTTTATACTCAATATAATTTTTGGACATTTCGGCCCAAGTTTGCGGATTATATGTGCAGGCTCTAAGCTCAAAGCGATGCAGCCCGAAATTAGACAGAGCCTTGATTATAAGCTCTTCCATCTGTTGGGGAGAAGGTGTCTCTTCGGGATATTCTACAGATACGATTTGCGGCGGGAGAGGCTGCGCAGACTGCGGCAAAAGGTCAGCATACCGGTTGAACAGAGAGCTGTTTTCTGATTGCGGCGCAGTTGTCGGTTTTGACCATTCCCACATAGGCAAACCTCGGATTATTAGGATTCATTGTCGGAATCTTCAGTTTCGGCAAAATCTTCATCGCTAAACTCAGCATCATCAAAGTCCTCATTCGGGTCATAATCAATACCAAGTTTGGAGAGCATATCATCGTTAATATCTTCTCGCTGAGCAACAATCCAATCCGGAACGTTGGGAGCGGTGGGAATATTACGCAGGGCTTTCATCTTTTTATCCAGATACCAACGGGGAGAATCAGCCATAATCGGACGATCGATATAGCTTTGCATAAGCACAACCTGCTTAAGCATAGGCAAGCTCAACAGCTGGGTAGTGGAGATAACCGAAACGCCCTGCAGCTGGTAGCTGACGTTTTTGGAAAAAGGATTGGTGCCCTTGCTGAAACCGCCTTCATTTTTAGAAAAAGAGGTGGTTTGCACGGTTTTGTTACCAATCATTTTGGAGAAACGCTGGGCAGTTTGCTCGTTGTTTTGCGACAAAATAACTTTGCAGGCAGTGGTAGAAATAACGGTTTCCAAATCGTCTTTACCATATTTGCCGGAGATTTGTCCTAAATCTTGTCCGATGAGCAGGTAAGATACCTTTTGACCACGTCCGACGGCCGGACCATCAATAACGGCTTTAAGTTTAGGCATGGTCGGGAACTCGTCCAGCACAAACAAGCAGGAATAAGGTCCCATAATGCCGTCTGTAGGGTTGTTAAACTTGGGCGGGTTGGCAATCAGGTAAGAAGACATAAGGTCAATAAAGGTGCCGGAAATTACGCTCAGAGCGCGGGCATCAACTTGGTTAACCGAAAGATATACCGAAATGGGTTTAAACTCACCGGTAATCGGATCTTTTAAGCCGCGTAGGTCTTTGAATGACAAGTCGCTGAAGCTGGTGCGGGCAACCACGGCGGAGTTTTTGAAAATACCAATGCCGGCAAAAGCGGTGGACATTACTGAACCGCGCTCTTTGTCAGGCATGGCGCTGAGCTGGCTTAATTCAACAATACAACGCTGAGCATAGCCGAATTTGCGAGCCTCTTCAATAGCTTCTTCCAAGAGGTCGCGCATCGGGTCGGCCATGGCTGCCATTTGGTCGCCTTCGTCCATGCGGCGCTTGATATCTTGGGACTGTTTAATCTGTGCCTCAGTAATCCATTCCAGAATCATGGCGATACAAGCCTCGCGGCCAATCCATTTTTCCGGCAGCAGAGCCCAGGTTCCAATCGGCAGGTAGTTGTCTATATTAAGCGTGCCTTGACGCAGATTCTGCAAGGCGCGGGAGGCGGCAGGGTCGTTCATCTCCAGATAATAACCCTCCAAAACTTTGCGATCTTCATCGTCAAGTTTGCCTTCATAAACACGGCCGATAAAATAGTCATTGGCGCGGGCTTTTTCGCACTTGGAGACAATAAAGTGAATAAATCCGGTAAGGGCGGCACGACCGGTGGTTGACCAGTGAGGATCGGCTCCGCCTTTGGGGTCTTCTACCAAAACCTTGCACATAGAATCGACATACATATCGCGTGCCGGTCCCGGTGCCGGTACAGCGCCGGGTGACAGCGGATTCCAGCTGGGGTAATAAATGCCCTCCGCCGGGTTGTCTTCCATACCCCAGTTAATGATGAATACCGGTCCGACTTTGGCGCGCGCGCCGGACGTTTGAAAACACAACTCCGGTTTAGGGTCATTAACAATAATGCTCATGGTCGGAGAGTGGAAAATGGTAGGAATAACCACGCCGGCGGTTTTACCGGTACCCGGAGGAGCGCAGCACAGAGTGGAAAGGGTTTCTTTAAGAAGCAGGAGCTTGTTGTTGAATTTTCCTACTACCTGGCAGAAACCGTCAAAGCCGAGCAATGCCATTTTTTTGATATCTTTTTCGGTGGCAAGGCGGGCAGAACCGTGAATGTTGGATTGAAAACGGTAGGGGTTGGTGACAATGCCGATAATTAAACCGGTAGGAAAACTGATAAACGGCAAAATCGGAACCCACAGGCTGAAAGAAAAATCGCCATGGTAGCTGAATAATTGCTTAAACCAGTTCCAATAACGGGAATAGAGGTAACCCGGTTTGTTGAATACATAATCAAAAAAGCGGGAGACATCAGAAATACTGTCCTTGGAAATGCCGGTGCCGATAAGGTAGCCTAAGGGCATGGCAACCAAAGCCAAAAGTATGGTTATGATAGTAGAGATTATAACCGTAATTACCATCCAGCGGACGGCACTGTTATATTCTTCCCATTCTTCTCCTTTTTTTTCAACAGCCATTTATTCCTCTTTATCTTAAGCAATACTACGTATCAATTTCTTTATTTTTTCAAAGTCTGATTTATCAACCTTGCCTTCGGCCTGATCTATAGTTTTGGCAAAGAGTTTGATTTCTTTGGGGGTGCCACGGTCTATGCGGGTGACATTGATATCCATGTTATCCCAAATATCAAACATATCTTCAGCATTAATAATGTTGCCGATTTGTTCAATCACAAAAGCCTCAACTTTGTAGGGCAGATTGGCCTCGGTCAGCTTATCGGTCAGAATAGTGCGGGCAAGGTCTATTTTGCGAACCGGAGAAATGCGGTGGGAACTTTCAGAAAACCACAGAGGCTCTTCATCATTAAAACGTTCTTCATCGGCCAGCCAATCGCCGGGTTCTTTGTCATTGAGGCAGAGGCAGATTGCGGAGCCGGAAACGCCGATAAAATCAATAAGAGTGTTTTTGATAGTGGCGCCGGTGATAATTTCATAGCCTTTTTGCTTGAGGATATCAAAAGTGGAGTTGCTGCTGCCACGCTGCGCCGGAGTGTTGCCGCGCTGGTTTTGCCCGCGGTCATTGCGGGGTTTGCCGCGGTTGTCGTTTCTCTGCTGCGGTTTGGGCGTTGATTCTTCAGCGGCCGGTTTAGATTCCGGTTTATCTTCTTCTTTGGGTTTGTCTTCAAACAAATCAAAGTCAAAATCCGTG
>JBNMLW010000142.1:0-3419 GCA_050875025.1 Alphaproteobacteria bacterium | reverse complement strand
GCATTTTTTGTCTAAATTAAAAAAATATTAAACATAATGTCTTATAATTTCGTCCATCTGACACAAAAACAATGGATTAATGCTATGGAATATATTACAACCACCGCCGAACTTGAAGACTTGTGCCAACACTTGGCCGTCCGCTCCTTTGTTACCGTAGATTTGGAATTTTTGCGCGAACACAGCTATTATGCGCAATTGTGCCTTATTCAAATCGGCTCTGAAGAACGCTGCGCCGTGGTTGACCCCTTGGCTCCGGGAATGGACTTAAGCCCGTTTTTTGCGCTGATGCAAAACCCCGCTGTCGTAAAGGTATTTCACTCCGGACGGCAGGATATTGAAATTATTTATCATCTCAGCGGACACATCCCAACTCCGTTATTTGATACTCAGGTTGCGGCCATGGTTGCCGGATTCGGCGAATCAATCAGCTATGAGAATCTTGTGTCGCATCTTTTAGGCATCAGGCTGGACAAAACCAACCGCCTCTCTGACTGGAGCAGGCGGCCGCTCAGCGAATCTCAGCTGAACTATGCCCTTTCTGATGTTACGCACCTGGTGAATTTATATTCCAAGCTCTGTCAAAAATTGGATTCTCTCAACCGCCGCTCCTGGATTAAGGAAGAAATGGATATTTTATCCAGCCCGCAAACTTATGAAGTTGATCCGGAATGCGCCTGGCAGAGAATCAAGCATCGTTCGCACAGCGCCAAATTTCTTACTATTTTGAAAGAACTTGCCGCCTGGCGGGAACGCCGTTCTCAGCGCAAAAATACTCCGCGCCAAAGCTTTGTCAAAGACGACGCGCTCTTGGCAATCTGCACTGCCAATCCGCAGACCAAAGAGCAGCTTTGCCAAATTCGCACTTTCCGCAAAGATGTTGTCTCCGGCAAACTCGGCGATGAAATTATCGAGGTCTTGGAACATTGCCGCCAAATTCCCGAAAGCGAATACGTAACTCCTCCCAAGCTTAAGGAACTTCCGGATAAAAGCTCGGCTTTGTTTGAATTGCTGAAGCTGCTGCTCAAAATCATCAGTCAGCAGGAAGGCGTTGTTGCCAGACTGATTGCCTCTGATGACGACCTGCACGCTCTAAGCTGTTTTCAGGACGCGGACAACCCGATTCTCTCCGGTTGGCGCTACGAAATATTTGGCGCCAAAGCACTGGATTTGCGCGCCGGAAAAATCAACATTTCCTACAACCCGAGTTCTAAAAACATCGAGTTCAAACATAACTAAATTGCTATTCATACATTTTTTGCAGCAACTCCAACAGCCGCAGAATTTTGTCATCTTTAATGGAATAATATATTGTCTGTGCCACCCGTCTGGTCTTGACAATATTTTCATTGCGCAAAACCGCCAGATGCTGTGACAACGCCGATTGGCTGAGCCGCACTTTTTTCTCCAGCTCGCCAACGTTGCTTTCTGCGGCATACAAATTATACAAAACTTCCAGCCGCCGCCCGTTTCCCATAGCTTTTAAGACTTTTGCCGCATTTTCAATGTTTTGTTTTTTCATCATCTCACCTTCCAAAATATTTAGGTACAACTGACAACAAGAGTTGATATTGTATTCTTAATATAATAATATGCTTTCAAATTATAAGGAGCAGACCATGAATAATGATGAAATAAAAAATTTGAGCTTTGAAGAAGCCTTAGCCGGGCTGGAAAACATTGTCCGCGAGCTTGAGGGCGGCAGAATCAAACTTGATGACGCCGTAACCGCCTATGAAAAAGCCGTTGCCCTCAAACAGCTGTGCGAAAGCAAGCTTGAAGCTGCCCGCCTCAAAATCGAAAAGATTGAAACTGCGGCTGACGGATCTTTATCAACATCAGAGTTCACTGTTCCGGAGGCCTGATATGACCGACTTTAAAACCAAGCTTGCCGCTTTTTCCGCTGATTTTAATGCCCAACTTCCGGCTTTGTTCAACTTGCCGAACGGCCGCGAAAAACGCGTGGTTGAAGCAATGTTTTATTCAGTTTCCAACGGAGGCAAAAGGCTGCGTCCGTTTTTGGTTACGGCTTCCGCCGCCCTGTTTGGCATCAAACCAGAACAGGCTTTTATAACCGCGGCGGCGCTGGAATGTCTGCACTCCTACTCTCTGATTCACGATGACCTGCCCGCCATGGATAATGACGATTTGCGCCGCGGGCACCCGACATGCCACAAACAATTTGACGAGGCGACCGCAATTCTTGCCGGCGATGGTTTGCTTACTTATGCTTTTGAGCTCATCAGCTCTGCCGCCAACCCGTTTGACGCCGAAACCCGCTGTCGTCTGGTAAATCTTTTGGCTAACGGCGCCGGCGCCTTTGATGGTATGGTAGCCGGACAAATGCTGGATTTGGATACAGAAAGATTCAACACCCCGACGGACGCCGAAACCACCATTAAACACATTGAAGAAATGAAGACCGGACGCCTGCTGCGCTTTGCTTGCGAGGCCGGAGCCGTTATCGGGCACGCGGCGCCTGCCGAATATCAAGCCTTGGTAACATATTCCCGCAAAATCGGCATAGCCTTCCAAATAACTGACGATATTTTGGACGTTGAAGGAACAGTTGAGCAAATGGGTAAAACCCTTGGCAAAGATGCAGCTCAAGGCAAACTGACTTTCGTCAGCCTTTATGGATTGGAAAAATCCAAGCGGCTGGCAGCCGACTTAATCAGCGAGGCCAAATCCGCGCTGCAGATATTCGGTGGCAAAGCCGTTGATTTGCTTGAGCTGGCTGATTTTATCCTTAGTCGGCATCAATAAACGTTAAAAACACATATTTAGCTGTCGGCGACGGAGCTTTTATAATAACTCCGATGGCAATACGGCTGTCCGGTTTTAATGCCGGCAGCGACGGCTTTTGGTTAATGCTTTGCAGCAATACCGTATCTTTGTCCAACAGTTCCACATGCACCATCGGCACATCAACATTCCGCGAGGTTGGATTATTGATAAATCCTTTAACTTCAAGCACTTTGCCGCCGTTAGACTCAAGATAATTCCAGTTTATATTTTGAAACTCCAGTCCTTCGCCGGGAATTTTAGCGCGAATACCAAACGCCCGATAAACACCGTTGGCAAAAGGCACCGTCCGTACAATTTCATACCGATAGTTATACAAAAGGGTCAGTACCAATACTGCCGCAACCGCGCCGATCATCTTAAAATTAAACTTGCGATACAATCCGAGCATAGTCTTGATTCTCAGTAGCGCTCTGTCTTTGGCCGACAATTTTTGCTCTGCCTCAAAAAGTTTTTCGCTCTGTTCTGATAAACGGGCAAAAACATCTTTCATGTTGATTTCTGCCGGTTCCGCAGCTTTGGGGTGTTCATCTTCCGGCGCATCGGTTTCTTCTGCAATTATCGATTCTTCATCATGAGCAGATTTTTCCGGCTGTTCGCTCTGTTCTTCATGC
>JBNMLW010000141.1:0-3475 GCA_050875025.1 Alphaproteobacteria bacterium | reverse complement strand
GTATAGATATTTTTACGCGGCTGACAATAATTAAAGGTGATATAAGCTCCGGCGTATGGGCGGCTAAACTCTACCCGATACTTTTTTGCCTCCAGCTGCCGGCTCAAAAATTCGGAAACCTGTGTCGGGCAGCTCTCGTCAAACAGCGTGCAGAGGCAAAAATCCAAGCTTTTTTTATCATTCATAATATTGCAGATAAGCGACGGCATGGAGTGGCAGTCAATCAGCAGACAAAAACCAAACTTGCGCACGCAGCGGTCAACCAGCTGTTTTAGCCGTTTATGATACACATCATAAACATTTTTCAGGCGCTGCATGCCTTCTTCATAAGAGAGCTGCCCGTCATAAATGTTGCGGTTAGGATAAACAATGCGGTGGATTACTCCCAGCCCGACCCGGCAGCGGCGGCAGGCTGAACTGTTGGCCGAAAACGGCGCGTCAAAAAACATTTTTTCATCCAGCTCAATACGGTCGCGGTTTACGTCAACAAACGTCCGGGGAATATTCATGCTCAAAAGCGGGATACCCGCATCAGAGGCAGATTTCACAATTTCGGTGACAAAGCTGTCTTCGGACGAACGGAGCTCAAGCTCGCTCAATGCGGTGTTGGCTAAAAATTCCGGCGGAAAATCTCGCCCGCTGTGGGGTGAAGACAGCACTACCGGAAACTTCAAATCCTTGGCGTTAAATTCCTCAAAGATTTTTAAGTTTTTATAGTTAACTCTGAAGTCTAGTTTTTTGTCAGACACGAAAAATCTCCCTAAAACAGGGAGATTATATCGCTAAAAGCTTAAATTTTCGCTAATTTTGTTTGTCGGATTTATGCAGCAGCCAATATTGCAGCAAAATAAACGCCGCAATCAGAGGCAACAAGGTTTCTGAGGTCTCTTCAATAATCTCAATATTGGTTTTCAGCTGCTCCGGCAGAGGGTATCCCATACTGTGTTTGTAGTTTGAGGGAAATCTGTCGCTGAATTTGGCAATCACTCCAATCGTGCAAAGTGTGGCAATTGACCAGGTTGTTGTATTCATTTTGAAAAAGCTGACAATCAGGTGCTTGGTATATTTGATTGCCAAATAGAGTAAAACCGCCAGCAAGAGCAGCAGCAAAGCGCCGGCAATAATCTTTTCGTGCAGCGGGTTATCCGGATTCAGGAAAAAGCGCGACTTAAATGCGGTGGTATCGCGGCTGGCCAGCCAATGCTGGATTCCCATTTCGCGCAAGAAGGCAGCCGCTCCGAGTGATATATACATCACAAAATCGATTCGTTTGCCGGTTCCCAAATTCCAGAAGAATTTGGCCAGACAGATATAAGCCAGCAGCAGCGGCAGATATGCTAGGTTGGTAATGATTTCAATGATTCCTTCTTCACTGAGCAGTTCAGGCAGGCGGTCATATTCAAAAATGAACAGGCAGCACATCCACAGCAGCCAAGCCAGAGAGAAGAATACGGGGGTAAAAAGGGGGGATGTCAGATATTTTTTCATTAGTTCTTAAATTTTAAAGTAGTTAGTTCAAAAATCGCCGTGATTATAATGCGTTATAAAAGTTTGTACAGCATTTTTACAAATAAAGTCACAAATAGGTATGTAAAAACGCTTGCCAAAAGCAAAATGATAATGTAAACAAAACACATCAACGATATCGGGTGTGTAGCTCAGTGGTATGAGCACTACGTTGACATCGTAGGGGTCACAAGTTCAATCCTTGTCACACCCACCAATAAGAGAGCCTGCCTTGTGCAGGCTTTTTTACTCTGCCCCTTACTTTGACATAGAACCACGATGAATCTGAGCTGGCAGATTATTGTTATATCCAGCCGGTTTTGACAATATCCTGGCCGAACTTGGCCTCAAGTTCATCCAGAGCATGGCTCAATTTGCTATCCTGATGTTCCGGCGCGCTAGTCTCAAATAGCGACGGCTGGTAATCATAGTCCAGTTCTTCCAGCGATATCCCGCAGCTGCGATAAATTTCATACGGACGGTAAATACTATGCAGAAGCTGCAATGCGGTTTTGGCAATCTCGGTCTCGCTATTGGTGCAGATTGGTAATTTTTGCCGTGTGGATGTAACTCGAAAATCTTTGGTTCGCAGCATAACTCCGGCCGTTTTGCAAAATCCGTCCCATTTGCGTAATTTGCGGCAGGCATGATGAATATGTCCGAGCAATGCCGCGCGCAGCACCGTCTCATCTTGGGTGAAGTTTTTGAGCATCGCCGTGTTTTGAATAGACTTTGGCGCTTGCGGCTTGCTGTTTACCCTTGAGGTGCAGCTGCCAAGTAATTCATATTTAAGGTTCAAACCGGCAATTCCTAAGCTCTTGCGGACAAAGGCATCATCTTGTTCAACATAATCCTTGATGGTGAAAATGCCGTAATATTGCAGGTGTTTCAGATTCTGCCGGCCTACGCCGCAAACTTCTTCAATCGGCCAATTGCCGATAATTTGCAGAATTTTGTGCGGCGGAATTGTAAAAATTCCCTGATTCTTTTTAGCCTTATCACTGGCCAGTTTGGCTAAAGTTTTAGAAGTAGAGAGCCCGATAGACACGGGAACTTGGGCTTGTTCCCACACCTGGCGGCGCATGTCTTTGATAATTTCTGTATATGTTTTTTTGTAGACTTCATTCAGGCTGCTCAAATCAACATAAGCCTCATCAATCGAAACCTGTTCCACATCGGGGCTGAAACTCCGCAAAACCTGCATAACCTGCGCCGAAATCTCGCTATAGCGGCGGTGGCGCGCCGGAATAAATTTTGCCTCAATGCCGCGCTCAAACAGTTTGAACAGCGGTTCGCCCATTTTAATGCCCAATGCCTTGGCCTCCGGCGAGCGGGAAACCACGATTCCCCTTTCTCCGGCGCCGGTGGTGACGCATACGGCTTGGCCGCGCAAATCAGGGTTATCTACCTGTTCGCACGAAACAAAAAAGCAGTCGCAGTCGACCAAAGCTATGATTCTTTGTAGAGACATTTTATTGAAACTTTGTTCTAATTTTGTTCGATTATATCCGTTTCGTGCCCGGAGTCAAAATAATTCTTGTCAATAGGTGCAAAAAAGAGATATAAATTCAGCCGAAGCAATAAGAAAGGACATTTTATGAAAATTGGCGTTTTTGATTCCGGGCTGGGAGGATTGGTTATTACCAAGGCATTTATCCAGGCGCTGCCTGAATATGATTATGTATACTATGGCGATACCGAACACTTGCCTTATGGCGAAAAAACGCCTGAACAGATTATGGGCTATACCATTGAGGCAATCAAGTTTTTAATCTCGCAAAAATGCGGACTGATTATTATTGCCTGCAACACTGCCACATCTATTGCTTTGCGCTACCTGCAGCAAAAATTTATTCCTTCTTATGCTCCCGATGTTAAGGTTTTGGGGGTCGTGATTCCCACGGTGGAGGAAGCCTTATCTGACCATGCCGCCAAAGTCGGAGTGATTGCCACGGCGGCAACCGTAAAT
>JBNMLW010000140.1:0-3482 GCA_050875025.1 Alphaproteobacteria bacterium | reverse complement strand
GTATGATCGCCGCGGCCGCTTAAAATTAGAAGAGAAAGACGAGCTCAAAAAGCGGCTTGGCCGTTCTCCCGATAAGGCCGATGCTTTGGCTCTGACCTTTGCTGAGCCGGTATATGACAACGGCCGCCCGCGGCTTTATGGCAACGGGAACCTTACTTTTGATGATTTGTTTAACAGTTCGCAACCAAGGAGATCCGAATGGTAAGAGCAATAACCGACAGGGTGTTTATCCGCCTTGACCCCAAACCGGCCGCCACATCAGGCGGCATTTTTTTAACCGAAGAACATGAGCCGGAACGCACCGTCGGTACGGTGGAAAGCATTGGTCCCGAAGTTACCGGCGTCAAAGTCGGAGAACGGGTTTTGTTTCATGTTTTTGATGAGCTGCCGACTTATGATCCGGATGTGGTAGTTGTGCGGCAAAATTCTTTATTGGGAGTGTTTGAAGATGACTAGACAACAAGAAGTGGAAAAATGGCTGCAGAAAATTTCTGCCGCCGAAAAGAAATATAATGATTATTATAATCTGATTAAGGAAACCCGCGATTTTTATAAGGACAATCGCGGCCAGACCTATAAAAACGGGCATTATAATATTTTTTGGTCAACGGTAGAAACTCTGAAACCGTTTTTGTATTTTAAGCAGCCCAAACCGTATATTGAGCGCGGCAATAAGTCTGCCGGCAAGGTCGAGAAACTGGCTTGCGATATTTTGACCAAAGCCCTTAATTGGGATTTGCAGCAGTTTGATTTTGACAGCGTGATAAAATATGCCCGCAACGACTTTTTAATCAGCGGCTGCGGCATTGTCTGGGAGCGTTATCGCCCGGAGTTTAAGTCTGTTCCGGCGGCGCATGACCACAAGCAGCAGATAGAGGTAAAAAGTGCTGAGAAGGTTGTTTCTGAATATGTCAGCCCTGAATATTTTTTGGCTGATTGCGACAAGGTCGGAATTTGGGAAGATATCGGCTGGCTGGCGCGCAAAATCTTTATGAGCAAGCAGGAGATTGTTGATACCTTTGGCGCGTCTGCCTGCACCGGCTTGATTAAATCCGGAGAAAAAGATTATCAGCATAAGGAAGTCTGTGTTTATGAAATTTGGGATAAAAAGGCTCGCAAAGTCTATTGGCTGGCCAAAGAAAAAACAGATGACTTCCTAAAGACCGCGGAAAATCCGTTGGGAATCAGCGGATTTTTCCCTTGTCCCAAGCCGATTTTTGCCACTCTGACCAATGACAGCATTATTCCGGTTCCCGATTATAGTATGATTAAAGAGCTGCTGAGCGAGTTGAACGGGATTAACTCGCGCATGCGTCTTACCATGCAGGCGTTGAAAGTCAGCGGCGCTTATGACAACTCTTTTCCTGAGTTGGCAAGCATTTTTAACAAAGATGTCACGCTGGTGGCGGCCAAAGATTTTCAGCGTCTTAAAGATGCCGGCGGACTTAAGGGAATTTTGGATTTTATCCCGATTGAGCAATATATAACCGCGCTGCAGCAGCTGGCCGAGCGCCGTCAGGACGTGATTAACCAGATTTACGAGGTTACCGGAGTTTCGGACATCATGCGCGGAACTTCTAATGCGGCCGATACCGCGACTGCCGTTACGCAAAAGACCAATTTCGGCACCTTGCGCAATCAGGATCGGCAAAATGACATGCAGCGTTTTATCCGCGATTTGTTTGCCATCAAAGCCGAAATTATTTGCGAACAGTTTTCTGCCGAAACTCTGTTGGGATTTTTGCCGCCGGAGCAGCAAAATCAGCCGGAGGCTCTCGCTGCCGTAGCCCTGCTTAAAGATGAAAAAATGCGCGGTATGAGCTTGGATATTGAAAACGACAATGTTTTTAATGCCGAAGAAGAGGCTCAAAAGACCCTGAGCGGCGTGCAGTCTGTTAATGAACTTATCGCCTCGGCGCTGCCCAATGTCAGCCAACAGCCGTTGTTGCTGCCTCTTTACCGCAGCATGATTGAGGCTGTTTGCGCCTCTCTGCCCAAGGCGCGCCCGTTTGAGGCGGTAATAGAAAAAGTCTTTGCCGATGTGGCGGATGATTTATCTCATCCGGATACGCCGCAGCCTAATCAGGATTTGCAGATTAAGCAAGAGCAGGTTGAGATTGAAAAAGAAAAGAACCGTCTCAGAAGCCGCGAGTTGGATATTAAGGAGCGCAATGAAGATGCCAAATTGCAGCTTACCGAAAAAGAAATGAATCTGCAAACCGGTTTAAAAGTGCAGCAAATGGCAGACGAACGCAAACGGCAGTCCGGCAATTCCGCGCCGGTAGTAATCACCGACAAACAGCCGGTGCCGGTAACGCCCAAAAAGGTAGATGCCAATATAACCACCGGTTTGGTTAAAGGTTTTTAGCAAGGAGGAGATATGGCTTCCAAAAACAAAATAAGCTTTGAGGAAATTTTAGCCGAGCTGGAAGAGGCCAGACAACTGGCTTTGCGTAATGAATCGCCGACTGCGGCTATCTCCGCCTCTTTAGGCAAGGCCAAAGTTTTGGCGATTTTGAATGACAAAGCCACAGCCAAAACTCCGGCGGAAGAGGCCTATAAGCAAATTTTGGTCGAGTTTGTATAACCTGCAACAAGGGCAGCGTACTTAAGCTGCCCTGCTGAATTAAGTTGACATATTATTTTTTTAACTGTAATAATCTTGAAATAACTATCACGGTGATATATAATGAACATTGAAGACAAGGTTAATGATTTATCATACATGACAGGCGCCATCAACATGATGGCTCGAAATGACGACCTTGATTTGTGCTATACAAAACATTGTGTTGAACGTATGCAGGAAAGGGGAATTACGGTTTCGGATATTCTGTTTGTATTAAAAACCGGAATTTTGCAAGAATATCAGGGAAGGGCAAGACATCCTTCATCGGATAAAATGCATAAATATCTTATTGTCGGAGAGTTTTTAGGCGGCAATAAATCCAATCGTGAAATAGGTTTGGTTATCTTGGTTGAAATCAATCAATTTGGCCAGCCGGCAGTTAAAATTCAAGAAATAGTGACTACAATGTGGAGAGATTAATGAACGAAGCTTATCATTATACGGAGTCAGGCTTAGACAATGTGTATTTATATAATGTAAGTTTGGTAAAAGACGTAAATAATGAAAAAGTAGTATATATTCCCAAAATTAATAAATTACACAAAGTCATTGCCAAAGGAATTATCAGTAAAAAAGGTCTGATTAACGACAAAGAAATCAGATTTTTGCGTACTGAAATGGGGCTGAAGCAAGCTGAATTTAGTGAGCTTTTGGGCAAAGAAGCTCAAGCGTGCGGCCGCTGGGAGCGCAATGAAACCAAGATAGATAAAACAGTTGACACGCTTATCCGCTTTTTGGTCTCTGAATACCTTGGCGAAACCGCTGATATTGAGCGTATCTCAAAACTCAATTCTTTGGATGCCGCCAATGATAATATTAATATTGATGGAAACAATAACGATTATATCCTGAT
>JBNMLW010000139.1:0-3510 GCA_050875025.1 Alphaproteobacteria bacterium | reverse complement strand
GTGTTCTACATCACCGACAAAGACAACAGAGTAAACAATTTTGTTGCCACCAATGTTGATGAAACCGCCCCCGGCTCAAAGTTGATTAAGCTTTCCGCTCCGGAAGGGATTATGCCGCTGGACAACGGCAATTGGGTAAATGTAAAATCTCCGGTCGGGTTTTACAACCAGACCAATAACCTTCTGGAACTTAAAGACAATGTAGAGCTTTTCTACAGCGAAGGCATGACCGTCAGCACCGCCTCGGCATTTTTTGACTTTAATACCTCTCGCAGCTATGGCCGCAAACCGGTTACCGGTCAGGGATTTTTGGGAGAATTACAGGCCGAAGGGTTTGAATATTCGGCCGACAGTCATATCTTAACATTTACCGGCCACAACGACATCACCGTCAAAGAAGAAAGTTTTGCCAAATGAAAGCATTTTTAACCGCCATATTTTGCCTTTGGGGAATATCAGCCGCTGCCGCCGGAGATATAAATGTTACGGCTGAACAAAAAGTCGAATGGCATCAAAAAGAACAAAAAATTGTTGCCGTCGGCAATGCGGTTGCCACCAGAGGCACCGACAATATCAAAGCCGACAATTTGATTGCCCACTACACCGGCGCCTCCGCCAATGCCAAAAGCCAAATCAACCGGATTGAAGCCAGCGGCAATGTCAAAATGCACTCAGCCAAGGCGGAAGCTTTCGGCAACACGCTTGACTATGACTTGACCAAAGATAAGGCTGTGCTGGTCGGCTCTCCGGCTCAAATCAAAACTGAGAGCGAGACTATCTCCGCCCGCGACAATATTACTTATTATCCCTCGGAGCAAAAGGCCGTTGCCACCGGCAATGTAGAAGGAACGGACAAAAGCGGCAACAAAATGTATGCCGATGATATGACCGCTTATTTTACTAAAGAAAACGGCAAATCTTCAGCTTTAACATTAAACAAGGTCAATTTCTCCGGCAATGTTAAAATTGTTACCAAAGATGCCACCGTAACCGCCGACCGGGGGAACTACTTTCCGCAAAGCGGCATTGTGAAACTATTTGACAATGTGACCATTAACCAAAACGGCAACATCCTGCGCGGAGACAAGGCCGAAACCAACCTTAACACAGGCATCAGCAAGCTTCTTGCCGGCTCTAAACAAGGCCGGGTAAAAGGTGTCTTCAAAGAAAAGAAATAAGCCATGACCAACTACAATCCGGAATCCAAGCTAGAAGTTTTTAATATCGGCAAAAAATACAAAAACCGCCCGGTTTTGCGCAATGTATCGCTCAACGTGCGCCGAGGCGAAGCCGTGGGATTATTGGGTCCCAACGGTGCCGGCAAAACCACCTGTTTTTATTGCGTTACCGGGCTGATTACGCCGGATTACGGCGACGTTCATATTGACGGACAGGATATAACCGCATTGCCGATGTACCGCCGCGCCCGTATGGGCATCGGCTACTTGCCGCAGGAGGCCTCAATTTTTCGCTCTTTGAGCGTTGAAGACAACATCAAAGCAATTCTGGAAATTGTCATTGATGACGAGAGCAAACGCGAAAATATGCTGGAAGAACTATTAAGCGAATTTTCGATTGCTCATTTGCGCAAATCTCCGGCTATTGCCCTTTCCGGCGGTGAGCGCCGCCGCTTGGAGATTGCCCGCGCTTTAGCCAGCCAGCCGCATTACATTCTGTTGGATGAGCCTTTGGCCGGTATTGACCCGATTGCCGTCGGCGAGATTCGCAATCTGGTATCTCAGCTCAAGCATCGCGGTTTGGGAGTTCTGATTACCGACCACAATGTTCGCGAAACCTTGGATATTACTGACCGCGCCTATATTCTTCACGGCGGCACCGTCCTGATGGAAGGTACCCCGGACGAGATTGTGGCCAACAAAGAAGTTCGCAAAGTCTACCTCGGCGATAATTTTTCAATGTAGCCTCAAGGGGTTAGTCACATGGCCATAACACCCCGCCTGGAAATAAAACAAACTCAATCACTGCTCATGACTCCGGAGCTGCGACAGGCTATCAATCTGCTCCAGCTAAACAACATTGAGCTGAATGAGTTGGTTGAGCAGGAGCTGTCCCGCAACCCCCTGCTGGAAAAAGAAGATGACCGCCTGAATGAAACTCCCGATAATTTTGGCAGCACCATAGATAAAGTTGATGCCCCCGAACTTCCGGAAGCAGAAGAATTTAAGCCTGATGTTGACTATGACACCGGATTTGATGATGATTTTGCCAGCGACCGCGAAGGATATGAAACCTCAGGCGATTATTCTTGGGCGGATTATGGCAAAAGCAAAGATGCCTCTCACGCCGAACCGGATTTTGACTATTGCGAGCAAAAGGCCCCTGCCCAAAAATCATTGTACCGTTTTTTAGATGAGCAAATCGCCATAAAATTTTCTTCAGCTGCCGATCGAATTATAGCCAGACGCATATCCGAAGGATTGGATGCGGCAGGGTATTTTCGCGGCGATGTCAAAGATATTGCCACCAAGCTGAAAACCACGGCTCAGCGTGTGCAAAATATACTTGAGGCCATGAAAGGGTTTGAGCCGTCGGGAATTTTTGCCCAAAAATTAAGCGAATGCCTGGCCATACAACTCAAAGACCGCAACCGTTATGACCCGATTATTGCCAAGGTTTTGGATAATCTGCCGCTGCTGGCCGCCGGAAAACTCAGCGAGCTCAAACAAATCTGCCAAATAGACAATGATGATCTGGCGTCAATAATCGCCGATATCAAAGCTCTTGACCCCAAGCCGGCTGCCGGATGGGAACATGACGTTACCGCCTATATCATTCCTGATGTATTTGTTAAACGGCAAAAAGACGGAGATTACCGCATTGAGCTTAATTCAATGTCTCTGCCCCGCGTTTTAATCAATCATTCTTATTATGCCAATATTCTCAAACAGGACAAGTCTGCCAAAAGATACCTGAAAGAAAACCTCAGTTCAGCCAATTTTCTAATCCGCGCCATGCATCAAAGGGCTTCGGGCATTTTGCGGGTAAGTGAAGAAATTGTCCGTACCCAGCGTGGTTTCTTTGAAGAAGGCATTGAAAAACTCAAACCAATGAGCCTCAAAGATGTTGCCTACAATCTGGAAATGCATGAAAGCACCATCAGCCGAATTACCGCCAACAAATATATGAGCACGCCGCGCGGATTGTTTGAGCTCAAATTTTTCTTCTCGGCCGCCGCCGGAAGCTACATCGGCAATGAAGATATGTCTACTCTGGCCATAAAACATAAGATTAAACAATTAATTAGCGCAGAAACCATCGACCATATCTTAGCTGATGATAAAATTGTTGAGCTTTTGGCGCAAGAAGGAATAAAGATTGCCCGCCGCACGGTGGCAAAATACCGCGAAAGCCTTGGTATTCCGTCTTCATCGGAGCGAAAACGCCGCCACAAATCCCAGGCATTGGGGTAATAAAATGTTGACTTTATTAAAATAAGGCTGTATTTCATTTCACAATTGGGATATACTATCATTTCGGATACAAATGAAT